>JAJDXU010000254.1 GCA_022823105.1 Dehalococcoidia bacterium | reverse complement strand
ACTGGCAGGCCCAACTCCGCCACCAATCCAGGCGGCAGGGTGAGATAGCCGTTGTAGCCGGTGTCTATCACAACATCGATTTCCCGCTCCGACCCAGTTGGGCCATGCACGGGAAGCGAAATGATCGGCTCATAGTTGGAGTTCACGAAGCCCTCGATCACCCAGTCCTCCGCAAGGAACTGCCTCCGAAGCTGCGCAGGGTCGGGTATCCAACCCGCATCAGCCAGACTTGGGCCTCCGGGTGTTGCTGCCGCAGGCTTTCGGATGCGGTAATGGCATTCTGGCCGAGGGCGTATTGCCCGCTGTCCACATCAATGGCGATTACCTCTCCAAGGTGGTCGGCTTCGACCCTTGGCAGGATGTCCCTCTGGTAGATTTCCTTGCCCAAGCGGGCGATCTCCGATTTCGGACGGGTTGGCGCGTTCACTGTCATCACTCCCGCGAAGGCGTTCCAGTTCATTGACATTCTACACCGCCGGGCGTTTTCCGGACACAAGAAGTGTCGCTCTTACCGTAGTGGCGTCGCCGACAGTTGCCTGCTGACCGCCGAGCCTGCAGTCTGATACGCTCGATACATGAGCATCTCCGACCATGAACTGCTGCACCACCTGAGCCGGATGCCATTCGTGGACGCGGCGGAACTGGCGATGGTCTTGGCTGGACTTTGCGCAAAATTTAGAAAAAGTAAAAAGGCAGGGTAAGCTGGCCTGACCAAAATCTCACTAAAGGCCCGGCCATGCTCACCCCGCCCGCCGCCATTGTATCCGTTCTGCTTCCCTTCGCAACGGTGTTCACCAACCCGACCTGGCAGAAAGCCCAGCTCCTGCTGGTGGGCGCGATCCTGACCACGGGGCAGCGCACCGTAGCTGCGGCGCTGCGGGCCATGGGGCGCAGCGACCAAGACGATTACTCACGCTATCACGAGGTGCTCAATCGGGCGGTGTGGTCGCCTCGCGAGGCGGCCCGCATCTTGCTCTTGCTGCTGCTTCAGTACTTGGATCGGGGCGACGATCCGTTGATCTTCGGCATCGATGAAACCCTGGAACGGCGTCGCGGCGCCAAGATCAGAGCCCGCGGTATCTACCGAGACGCAGTACGTTCCAGTCGCCACCAACTGGTCAAGGCCAGTGGCCTGCGCTGGATCTCACTGATGTGGCTGGGCCAGGTGCCCTGGGCGGGACGTCATTGGGCTTTGCCAGTGCTCACGGTGCTGGCGCCATCGTCCCGCTACCACCAGCAGCAAGGACGTCGGCACAAGAAGATCACGGACTGGGCAAGGCAGATGGTCATGCTGCTGCGCCGCTGGCTGCCCCACCGACCCCTGGTGTTGGTGGGGGACAACGGCTACGCCGTGCTCGATCTGCTCCACTGCTGTCAGTCCCTCCGTGAGCCGGTCACCCTTATCGCCCGTTTACGTTTGGACGCCGCTCTCTACGCGCCAGCGCCGACCCGCCAGCCGGGTCAGAATGGCCGCCCACCGCTGAAAGGCCCGCGGAGACCGTCGCTGAAAACCCTCTTGGATCAGGCCGACGTGCCGTGGACCGTCGCCGAAGTGTCCTGGTATGACGGCACCACCCGTACCGTGGAACTCACCTCCCAGACCGCCGTCTGGTACCGCTCCGGCAAGCCGGCCGTCACCATCCGCTGGGTGCTGATCCGAGACCCGCAGAACACCTTCGACCCCCAGGCCCTGCTCTGCACCGATCCGGCGGCAGACCCGACCCAGATCCTGGAGTGGTTTGCGCTGCGCTGGCAACTCGAAGTCACCTTTCAGGAAGCGCGCACCCATCTGGGCGTGGAGACCCAGCGCCAGTGGTCCGACCTGGCCATCGCCCGTACCACGCCCGTCTTGCTGGGTCTCTTCTCCTGGACCACCCTGGCCGCCCACGCCCTGCAAAAACATCATCCCATCACCCAGCGCACCGCCGCCTGGTACGACAAACCATCGCCGACCTTCGTGGATGCCATCGCCCTGGTGCGTCGGCACCTGTGGCTGGCGTCAGAGGGTTTTTCACTGTCCACGGTCAGCACCGATACGCAGGAACTTCCCGTCACCCTGTACCACCGAATGGTGGACTCCCTCGCTTACGCCGCTTGAATTGCGCAAAGTCTAGCTTGGGCGAGGCCCACGTTACCATCCACCGGGGCTTGGCCGGGATGAAGGTGGACGGACTTGTGGAGCGCGTCCGCTACGGCATCGCCCTCCTGCATTCAGGTGGCGGCACTACCTGATGGCGTAAGGCGTCGGAGAGGCAACCGGATAAGGCGGTGAAAGGCTGAGACGATTACCCCGCCTGGAACCCGGCGCCCCCTCCGCTGGAGAGGAGAAGTGGCTCGCCGTTGTCGAAGCGCCATGACTCTGAACAGGCGGGAACGGGAATCTGGGGGAGACCGTTAACGATGCGGTCCCGCTCTCCCCGCCTGCGTGAGCGTGCCGCATTCCCGCTAGGCGCCAGCGGAATCCGGCCTGTTGAGCATCGCGCCTTAGTTCCACTCGTCAATGATGTGATTGACCGAGACCTGGCCTCGGCTGTCGTGTAGGGTAGGCCGACGGCGAGTTACCCCGCATTGGCGGAGCACTTTTCCGTAGGCCCCCCTCCGAACCGGAGGTGAGGCCTCCACCGCATCCGGCTCTCCAGTGGTTTATGTCTGCGTTTGCGGTTTGATTCGCCCGTGGTGGATGTTCATGTGACACGTCCGGCAGACCATGAGAGTCTTGGGTTTCCGCGCAGCCATGATTTGCACCCACTAGGGCTTTTCCCGTTGGCCTTTCACGTCCAGGTCGCGAAGTGCGCGGATGTGGTGGACTTCTACGTCCA
>JAJDXU010000085.1 GCA_022823105.1 Dehalococcoidia bacterium | reverse complement strand
AGAATACTCGCTCGCAGAACCTATAGGGATTCGGATGATGGGAAAGGAAACCCAGTGGTAGTGTCTCACTTTACGTCTGAGGGTAATCACGTGGGAGGCACGCGGTATTTCAACACCGTCGATTGCATCGTGCTATCTCCGTCTCCGTTGGGCGATGTGCTCGAATTCCCGGTAGTCGCTGATGTTGCGGCAGAAGAAATATGCCGCCACCACACCGCACAGGTTGGCGGCCACCAACCCACCAAAGAATACGTTGAAATTGAGTTGCTGCAAAGAGTCGGTCACTATCAACGTCAATATGGTCCAGAGCGCGGCGACACCCAGACTCACCAGCGAGGCCTTGAACCCTTGCCCCATGCCATTGTCGGGGTTGATATTCGCCATGAAACCGCCACAGATTGCGCCAGCGATGAGTGGCAAAATCACGGGTGCCAACAGGTTGCCGACGACGACAGCGAGAAACATGACTGCGATATAGTTGCTAGAGTCATCCCAAATCATGGTTGTGATCCTTTTCAAGGGAATGCCGACCCGTTGCTGCCAATGCCGGGAAACGGTTTCTCTAACCTCCCAATCCGATCCGTACTGGTCAGCCACATGGCTATGGGTCGTCATCATAAACCAGGTAGCCATACTTCTGGGCAAGCCGTAATCACCGCGTTGAGGCGTTCCTGCATGTTCATACGGCACCTCGGTAAGTCTGGCTTGAAGTTTGGCTGTGATCGTTCCCAGTATAATCTAAGGAGGTACGCTACGCGGCGCAGGAAACGTTTCCTGCGCCGCGTAGCGTACCAGACGGGGGGATAGTCCCATGACGTCCGATACTACGGCTCGTCGCCGGATGCTCCGCTGGTGCCCCTCGAACCGGCCGGGGCTTTTTCTACCCAGGCAATGTATTCCTTGAGCACGGTGCCGTCGGACCGATTCTGAATCTGGATGACGGCTTCACCGTTGCCACAACCCGCGAGATAGACATAGTCGTCGTCGCTCACGGTCCGGTAATCGTCCTGCTCCGCTGGGCAGTAGTAACTGGCGCCGCTCACCGCAGTGATCTCCATGCGAAGCTTGGTGTCTCCCGGATTGACGACGACCTTGACTCGGTCGCTCGAATCAACCGTGAACCGTTGCCACACCCCATCGCCCTGGAAACTGTATGTCGCCGGGTTCGGGGTGAGGCTGGGCGCCTTCGGCACGTCGGCTGTGCTGGCCGTGAGGGTGTAGTCGCCCTTCTTTTTGGTGTAGAACGTGGTGGCCTTGACGGTGTAGAAGCCCGGATGCAGGTCGCGGATCAGGCGGGCGTCCGTCCCTGGGCCGCTGTTGTTGTCGTACGCCAGTAGGTCTCCGTCGGCGTGCGGGCCGTCGATGAGGGCTAGAAAACTGTCCTCTGAGGAGTCGAGGTCGATAGTAACCCGCCGAGTCTCCGTTAGGCGGAAGGTATAGAAATCCGCCACGCGCCCGCTCCAGCGTTTTGATTCACAATCGGTACTGGCCCAGTTCTCGCCGCTGGACGTGTAGGGGAAACTGGTGACGCCTACGGCAGGGCATGGGAACAAGATGAAGCCTTTGCCCCAAATGTTGTCGTCACCCTCAATTCCTTCATCGCGGGCCAGACTACGCAGGAAATTAGCGAGGATCTCCGGATCGTGGGTCACTCTCGAACCCCACTTGTTGAACCATCCTTGGGCCAAGGCAGCGAGTCCACCGGTATGGGCAGTGGCAGCGCTGGTGCCTCCGAAGTAGATTTTATCGCCGCATCCCGTTGCGTTAAATTTACACTCGTATTTCCACTTGGTGAATGTGCTGGCGCGGCTCCCAGCCACCGCGTCCGGTTTGATGCGAGCGGGTGTGTCCTCGGTCAGGTCCGAATAAGGGTCATAGACCGGGCCGTTGCTGCTGTAAGCGAGAATCTCATCGGATGTCTTGTTCTGTAGGTCGAGAGCGCCTATAGCCAGCAAGCCCGGATTGTTGCTTTCGGCAGGATTCACGATGCTGCGTCCACTGGTGGTATCCCGCTTCCAATCGGGGCCGTCGCCGAAGGCGTCCTTCCCGGTGAGCGCCTGGAATTGCACCCAATTCGGTGCAATCGGCGTGGCGTTGCCTGTGGTGTTTACCTTTATGCGCAGGCATGCGCCCGGATCGCCTAGTGCAGTGTAGTTCGCGGTCCGGCGCACTGCGTAGTTACGGGGGAATTGCTCGGCGCTTTTGCTGTCGGTGATGGATCCGCTGGTTTGTCCCGCTGCCTGTATGTAGAAATCGAGGTCGAAAGCAGCTTTCGGCCAATCATCCGCCCACCTCATTGAATAGTAGGCTACGTTCGTTGCCAACACTGGCAGGGACTGGCAAGTTTGCAGAGACTCGCTACTGGCGGTTGGATCGAATTTGAGGTAGCCATGATAGTTGCTGTCGCTGTTGTTGATCAGCGTGGGCGAGTCCCACCACATTGTGTACCGATCCTGGTTACCGGCAGCGTTGACCCAAATTGGGCCGCCTTCATCGACCAACCAATCCACCGTAGCGAGAGGCGACGGGTAGTATCGCTCGACCGAATGCTCGTCTTTGCCAGTACTGGTCGCGTAGGTATCAGTATCGAAATACGAGCGCCCGTCTCCCGGGCCATCGTAGTGCCAACCTCCGGCATGGACAATGATATGAGCACCCATGTTGTCGAGCCACCGGGCGGCGTCGTATACCTGTTGGGGGGAATTGGCTTGGGCTTTGAGGATCTTCGCACGGGGAGCCATGTCACGCACCAACTCGAAAATATTCGTTCCATGGCGCATCTTGAACAGGTCAAGGCCGAATATCGGTAGGCTGGCAACCGGTTCGCAAGGATCGTCATCATCACCGAACAGGATGGTGGCGTTAGGGATGATGCTTGTTTCGGTCGACTGACAGAAAGAGTTGCCGTCGGTGTCTTGCCAATCGTCCACCGCGTCGATGTCGCTGTCCGCTAAGTTTGACAGCTTATCGACATCGGCGAATCCCCAGTCGATGATGCCGATAGTTACGCCCAACCCCTGGTATTGGTAGTCATTGTGCCAACGATACATGCCATGGCGTTTGAGTTTCTCGGTGAGTTCGGTTCCCCAAACCGGAGCGGCTCCGGTAACTCCCTCTTCCGGTGACGCTGGCCGAACGTATCCGGGCAAATAAGGGGCCACGATAGCCTGCTCAGTTTTGCGGGCACCCTCTGACCAGCGTGATCGCGTGAGGGGAGCGCTGTGGCCTTTGATTCGGCCGGTGGTGAGTGTGAGATCGACGGTGTGGTACGCCATGAGCGGCGCGATCTTGTCGGCCGGAATCAAGAACGCAAAATTGTGCGCGTCGCCGTGAACGTCGGTCGCCGCCGGGACGTATATGTCTTGTTGGGCGGCCCAGTTTCGCACCGCAGTCGCCATTTTCGCGGTAGGCACGTGAGCCTCCACGACCACGCCATCCTCGTGAGTGAACATTGAATACTGGACGGCAGCTTCGGCCGGAACTGTGCCAGCGAGTGCCACGATGATGTCGTTCAGAGTCGCATCTATTCGCGGGTTCGTGGTCGCGGTTGGGGACTCAAGAGTCGCCCGGTAGATGTCTTCCCTCTGGATGATTGCCAGGGTTTTGCTGGTAGGCATTTCCCACACGTCGCCTGCTACGTGGGTACCTCCAGCGGACGTGATCGCATCCGAGAGGCTTCCGGTTGGGGTCAGATCATCCCGTGCGTGGAGTTTCACCCGCACATCCTGGGCAACCGTTCCACCATCAGCGTGTTTTTGCAGGGTACCCCAAAGTTCGGGACCGATGTGGTTCGTGCCTGCGCCCGGATCACGGGTGTACGGGTTTTTTCTTCCTGTGCCCCCACCGGCAGGGCAACAAGGACCACAGCGATGAGGGCGGCGAGAATTGCGATGGCCACCATCAGGGTGGCACTTCGTCTGATGCTCATTGGTTGTAAACTCCGGTTGGATAGATAGCGACAATGTTGAGAACCATCTGGTCTCTCCTCATTTGATCGAAACAAACCCGCGGGCGACAAACGCCCAACAGACCAACTCGGCCGGGGTTTAGCCGGCCCTAACCTCCTGACAGTCAAACTCAACGAAAAACCCCGCCGCAAACGACGGGGCTGGACACGCCAAGAGCACGGGGCTACCATTGAGCCCGATGGCGGAGCGACATTCCCCATCGACTGCGGCCTCGGTCTTGCACACCGGGGCCGTTTTGTTGGCTCGCGCAGTCTATGGACGGACCCGCCCGCTGTCAAACAATCGGGTATCGCCGTCGCCTGTCCAACTCCCATCCGAACACGTAAACTTCGCCGAAAGCGCAAAGTGTGATCCGACCAGCAACGGAAGGCCAGTGCGGAAATCAGACGCGGATTCAAGAATTCGAGAGTTTGGTCCTATTTCCAGATCTGATAGACCAAACTCCCTGGGAAGAGAATAAACGCGATGGTCTTGGAACATTGACCACTGGCCGGCCGCGCCCACGTAATGGCGCGGCCCATAGATCGCCCATGAATAAGCCGACACTTCGTCATTCTGGACCCAAACGGTTCAACGCCGACACGTTCAAAGATTCCGAAGGCCGGTGGCGAAAGCGATCCTCGGAAACGTCCGAGGCACGACGCGGTTGGCCCCCTCACGGACCTTCTGTAAGCAACGGTCGGGCCAGTGGTACACTGGATGCGGCTTGCCCTCCGGTAAGCCGTTTCAATGCCCGGCTCCATGGAGCCACGGTCTCAACCCTGGGCGTCGAAAGCACCCTTTGAATAAGAGGAGCTAGATAGAGTTGTCAAACAACAATGGACACCACACACTGCCCGCCGGTGAAGCGCATGATGCGGTTCTGGTTACCGGAGCCGCCGGTTTCGGCGGCTCGCACCTGGTTCGGAGTCTGCTGAAACTGGGATACCGGGTCACCGGCCTGGACATAGTTCCACCCAGCCACGCCGACCTGCTGCGACGCGAAATGGACCACCCGAACTTCCGGTACCGGTGGCAGAGCCTGCAGGACATCCAGCCCGGCGACATGGACGGGCACTCGGTGGTGGCGCACCTGGCGGCGCAGGCGGACACGCCCCTGGCCTTCGAGTCGCCCCGCTACACGGTGATGCAGAACGTCGAGGGCACCGTGGCGTTGCTGGAGGCCGTGCGCCGCGGCGGTGCGGTCAAGAAGTTCATCTACTCCGGTTCGGGCAACGAGTACGGCCGTCCGCTGAGCCTCCCCATGGACGAGACGCATCCGCTCACGCCCCACAACCCCTACGGTTTTTCCAAGGCCGCCGCCGAGCTGGCGGTGTGGTCCTGGCATCGGGCCTACGGGGTTCCCGCCGTGGCGCTGGGCACCGGCGTGGTGATCGGCCCCCACATGCGCCGGGAGGTGTTCATCTTCAAGTGGCTGTGGAACGCCCTGCGCGGCCGGCCCATCGTGGTGGAAGGAGGCCAGCAGACCCGGGACGTATCGTACATCGACGACGTGGTGGCCGCGTGGTTGCTGGCGATCCAGGCTCCGCCCGAAGTGGTGGTGGGAGAGAAGTTCTTCGTGAGCAGCGGGGCGGAGCACACGGTGGCCGAGTTGGCCCGGTGGTGCCGGGACGCCGCGGGGTCCCAGGCGGCAATTGAGCGCGTGGGCTATCGACCCGGCGAGGAGGGCCAGCGGGAGGCGTTCAGCACTGAGAAAGCCCGACGAGTGCTCGGGCACGTGCCCAGGGTATCTCCCAAGGAAGCCGTGCGCCTAACGGCGGATTGGGTAAAGACCCTGGCCGAGACCCGGCCAGAGGAAGCGGAGCCGGTCGCAATCCCGCCACAGGACCAGGCCGTCCAGGTAGTCGGGCCAGGCGAAGTCGTCAACGTTCAGTCCGTATAGACTGCCCACCAGCGTCGCTAGGACCACGTCGTGGGTGACGAATACGCTGATGCCCCGCCGGTTTTCGTTACGGGGGGCGATCAGGTCCAGCAGGAGGGCGACGCCGTCGGAAGTCGATCTCATGCCCGGCGGGGGTTCCGCGCCGGCCAGCTGCCGTTCCACCACGCCCCTCGGGCCCAGGTCCAGGAAGAGCGGGCCGGCCAGGTCCGGCTCGACCACGAAGGGTCCGGGGCCTCCCAGGCGCGGGTCGCACACCGGCGGCCCGCCCCAGCCGGCGCCAGCGATGAGCGCGTTGGCGGTCTGGACGCAGCGGACCAGGGGGCTGGTCATCAGGGCCGCCGGTGGAATCGACGCCAGTCCTCTGCCCAGCCACCGGGCGGCAGTCCGGCCCCGACAGGTGATCGGCGCGTCGTTGCCGTAACCATCCGAGCCGACGTACCCACGTTCCCCGTGGCGCAGCACCAGCGCCAACTCCCGGTCCAACGGCGCAGCGCCCAGCAGCGACCGGGTGCGCCTCACGCCGTCGTCCGGGTTCACACCGCCTCGGCAACCATCAATGAGTTGACGGTCGCGGTTGGGACGACGTTCAGAAGTCGGAATCCGGCCTCCGCCAGCAAACGCTCAAAATCGGCTTTGGCGCGTTCCCTGCCGCCGGTCATCACCAGCATGTTGAGGTCCAGCAGCCCGCCGGCCCCGTCGGCATCGTCCAGGATCATCTCGACCACGTATAGGCGTCCGTCCTGAGGCATGGCCTCTCGGGCGCGAGCCAAGATGCGCCGAGCGTCGTCATCGGGCCAGTCGTGGAGCACGCGGGCCAGCGCCACGGCGTCGGAGCGTGCCGGCCACGGGCGGAAGAGGTCGCCGGCAACGAACCGGCAACGGTCCGCCAGGTCGGCGGGGGCAGCGTACAGACCCTCCACCTCGGGGCGGTCCAACACGGTAGCCCGCAAGTCGGGGAATGCCCGCAGCAGGCTGAAGGCCAACTCGCCGGTGCTCCCGCCCGCGTCAATGACGTGCCGGTGAACCCCGAAGTCCCACACCCGGCCGAGCGAGCCATAATCGTGCCTGGCATAGGCGGCGAAGGTCCGGTGGCAGGCGGCCAAGTCCACCGGTCGGTCCGCAAGACGGCGAAAGAAGTCGTCCGGTCCGTCTCCGGAGGAGACCGGCCTGCCGGCGCGCTGCGCGTCGGCCAGTCCCCGCCAGGCTTCGTAGGAAGGTCCGCCCCAATGCCCGGCCGCCGCCGCCAGGGACAATTCGTGCCCGCCTTGCAGATGGGCTCCCTTCGCGGTGGCGTGGTGAACGCCGCCGGCGTCCCGCTCCACCAGGTCCAACTCCAGCAGCGCCCGCAGCAGCCTGGAGCCGCTCGATGGAGCCAGCCCCAGGGCCGAATCCAAGTCCGCTGCCGACGCCGGCAGGGTCTCGAACACCCCCAGTTCCACGGCGGCCCGTATCGTCTGGGTCTTCCACGCGCCCACCATGTCGCCGGACAATTCCTCCAGGGTCGTGCGGGACGGCCCCCTCAACCGGAGCACGGTCTTGCCGTCCTCGTCAATCACCGCCAG
>JAJDXU010000322.1 GCA_022823105.1 Dehalococcoidia bacterium | reverse complement strand
GCCCATGTACTTGGCGGCGATGCACTGGAAGTCCGCGCCCATGCGGACGTACTTGCCGAAATTCTCCAACGGGTAGATCTGGCCGGCGGCGTCCACGGTGACCAGCACGTCGTGGGCGTGGGCGACTTCGATGGTGTCCTCCAGCGACAGGGCGTTGGGGTCGTACTCCTGCTCGACGGCGTAGTAGTGGACGGCGGCGGTGTTGTGGCCGATGGCGTTCTCCAGGTCCTCGCGGGTGGTCCGCTCCTCGGAGCCGAACATGACCAGCTTCGCGCCGGCCAGTTCCAGGCAGCGGTCGTACCAATAGCGCTGGCGGGTCTGGATCAGGATTTCGTTCTTCATGCCGGCGGTGTTGGGCAACTGCTGGATGTGGTCGTCGTCATCGCCGGCCATGGCGGCGGCGGTGGCGAGCATCAGCGCGGAGCCGGCGCCGGAGGTGATGTAAGCGGCGGGCACGTTGACCATGCGGGCGATGGCCCCGCCGGCGGCTTCCTGCAGTTCCATGAGGGGGATGTAGGCGCCGTCGGCCTGGGCCATGGCCTCGCGCACCTCGGGGATGGGCGTGGAGCCGCCCAGCATGGTGACGCTGCCGGTGGCGTTGATGACGGGCTTCGCGCCCAGTTCCTTGTAGATGTTTCCCCAGTCGGCGGTGGTCATGGTTGGGCTCCTTTTGGGATGCTGGATTCCGGCTTTCGCCGGAATGACGGGAAACGGGCGATGATGCCTAGCGATGGCGCGGCGGGATCGGGTCGCTGCTGCCCTCGGGCGGCACGGCCCAGGGATCCTCACCGGTCAGCCTGGTTATTTCGTCGTAGATACGATTCAGGTCGGCGGTTACGCGGTTGGCCATGTCGGTGTAATCGGAGACGGGAGTTTGCAACGGGCCGTAGCGGTTACCGCCGGCGAAGTTGGTGAGTTGCTGCAGGTTGCTGACCAGCCGAAGGTTAATGTTCGGGTCGTTGGCATTGATATCGGCCATCAACTGGTCAAGTTCGTGAGTGTGAGAGTATGCGTGGCCCTGGGCTGAAATCAGGGCTTTCATAGCGTGTTCCAGCGCCTGCTGCGCGTTGTACACGACGACTTTGTCAGTGATGCCCGAGTCCATCATCGTGTGCATGGCCCGATAGTACGTATTCGCGTCGGTGGTTCGGAGTTCGCGTTCCATAGGCTCGTCGCAGTGGTTGGGGTCGTCGGTTGTGTCGTCGCCGGGGAAATCGTCCGGGTCACGCGGCACTGGAATACCGTCTCTCCTGGCGAACCGGGCGACGTGGTTCAGGGTATGAACGCTTTTCCGCTCGTATTCGGCCCGGGAGAGATATACGAAGTCAATGCCAACGTGGCCCAGGTATGCCAGGTCGGCCAGTTCACTGGCGGTCTGCTGAATCTCGCTCATCCGCGGTATCAGTTCGGACGTATCCGGCTCGATAATCATCAGGTCGATGTCGGAGCGGTCGTTCCAGTCCCCCCGCGCCCGCGAGCCGAACAGGATTACGCACTCAACGTCCACTGCTTCCCTCAGCGCTTTGGCGACGTGCAGAGCCCTGGCGTCCGGGCCAACGCCGGCGTGGGCAGGTTGCGCTATATCAGTGACGTGGGCGGTCATGTGGTTATTCTATCAGCGCTACTCGCCGGTGAAGTTGGGCGGGCGGCGCTCGCGGAAGGATGCGGCGGCCTCCGCCACGTCGTGGGGGGCGCGGCGGGCGAATACGATGCTGTGGGTCTCGTATCTAAGTTGGTCGTCCAGTTCCACGTCGAGGCTGCGGTGCATGGCGCGGCGGGACATCTGCATGGCGACGGGCGGCCAGAAGGCGATCTGGCGGGCCAGTTCTTTAGCATCGGCCAGCAGGTTCTCGGCGCTGCTCATGCGGTCCAGGAGGCCGAGACGGTACGCTTCGTCGGCGTCCACGCTGCGGCTGGTGTACACCAGGTCCATGGCACGGCTGACGCCCACGATACGGGGCAGGAACCAGGACAGGCCGGAGTCGGGGCTGAGGCTGCGCTCGATGAACACGGTCTTGAAGCGGGTGTTCTCGCAGCCGACGCGCATGTCGCAGGCCAGGGCCAGGCCCATGCCGGCGCCGGCGGCCACGCCGTTAACGGCGGCGATGGTGGGCTTGTCCAGGTCGCGGTAGATCATCAGCGCCTGGTGTCCGACCCAGTTGTACTCGTCGAGGCGCTCGGCGCGGCTGGGATTTTCGGGCCGTGAGCGGTCGGCGGTGAGGTCCGCGCCGGAGCAGAAGCCGCGGCCGGCTCCGGTGAATATCACCACGCGGACGCCGTCGTCATCGCGGAGTTCCGCGCACGCGTCCATCATCTCCAGGTGGAGATTGCGGTCGATGGCGTTGAGCTTTTCGGGGCGATTGAGCGTGACCACGGCGATCTGGCCGTCGCGCTCAAGGGTGAGGTTCTTGTAGGGCATCGGCTAATTCACAGGAGACTCTGGATTCCTGCTTTCGCAGGAATGACGGTGGTGGTGCAGGAAAAGGAGTTGGCGGGATCCTTCGACGGGCTACGGGCAAAGGCGGACGTGCTGCAGAGTGAGCGGAATCGTTACTTTTCCGCGAGCATGTCGACGATGAGGCCGAGCATGATCTTGGCGCCGCTGACCAGGCTCTTGATGCCGACGGACTCGTTGGCGCCGTGGGTGAAGTTGAGCATGGGGTCGTCGTCGGGGTGGGAGCCGGAGAAACCGTAGGTGACGGTGCCCAGGGGCCGGGTGAAACGCGAGTCGGTGAAGCCGTTGCTGATGGCCGGCACCCACTGGATGTCGCCTCGTTGCAGGGCCTGGGCCGTGACGCTGCGGATGCTGTCAGACAGGGGCGACTCGAAGGGCGACGAGTTGGGGCGGGCCATGTAGTCGATCTCGTAGGACACGCCGGGGATGCCGGCCAGCACCGCATCGAGCTGGGCGCGGACGTACTCTTCGTCCTGGTGCGGCAGGGTGCGCACGTCGCAGGTGAGGCGGATGGACTCGGGGACGCTGTTGGACTTGATGCCGCCGCTGATCATGGTGGGGGTCAGGGTCATACGGGAAAGGGCGCGCAGCATGGAGGCGAAGCGGGGGTTCTCGGGCTGGATCTCGGCGATGATCTCATCCACGTTCTGCGCAGAGGGCTTGTGCTCGATGGCGAAGGTGGAGAGGTGGTCGAAAATGCCGGTGGTGGTGTCGCGGTCGGGCTCGTACTGCTCGATGGAAGACAGGGCGCGATTGACGCGGTAGAGGGCGTTGGTACCCTGCCAGGGGAGGGAGGCGTGAGCGCTGACGCCCTTGACGTCGATCTCAACCTGGAGGCGTCCCTTTTCGCCGACTCCCAGGATGTAGGTGAGCGCGCCGGCGGCGGGGATGGGCGTGCCGCCGCCCTCGTTGACGGCGTAGGGCGCGGCCAGCTTTTCGGGGTAGTTGTCGGCCAGCCAGCCGAAACCGTAGCGTCCCCCGTGTTCCTCGTCAGCGCCGGCGGCGAGGATGAGGCTGTCTCGCAGGGGGATGTCATTGCGGCGGAGGATGCGGATGGCCATGAGCTGGGCGGTGAGCAGTCCCTTGCAGTCGGACGCGCCCCGCCCGAATATGCGGCCGTCGGCGATGGTGGCGCTGAAGGGATCGAACCGCCACTCGGCGGGGTCCTCCACGGGCACCACGTCGGTGTGGGACATGAACATGAGGCCGGCGTCGCCGGAGCGTCCCTCAACTCGGGCGATGAGGTTGCCGCGGTTGGGCGCCGATTCGAGGATTTCGGACGCAATGCCGTCCTGGGCGAGGAAATCGCGGGCGAGTTCGCAGACGGGGGTCTCGTCGCCGGTGGGCATGAAGCCGGTGTTGACGGAGGGGATCCTGACGAGAGCCTGTTCGAGGGCGATGATGTCGTCCCGGGCGGCGTCAACCTGGGCGAAGAGGTCGGCGAGGTTGGGCGTTGGCATGGCCGGCGTCCTCCAGCGGTGCGTTGGAATAGCACCGGCAGTGTACGGAGGGGGCCGGAGGGTGTCAACGACGTGAGTTGGAGTCCGGTTTTACGTGGATTCTGCAGAGGCGGACAAGTTCACAGGAGCCACGAGATTTTGAGGGATGGGGTATTGGATGTTGCGGTTGACTTTTCTCTTTCGGGTTTTTGGCGTGGGGTTTGGGATTGGGCGAGAGGCAGGATCTTTCGCATCGTTTTCAGTACGCCAAAGGCGCATCCGAGACGCACGACCGGGGGTACGCAACTATTGCACCTACTTTTCGGTATTTCTGCATTGGCAGGACTGGGGACGGCGGAAATTTTGGGAAATCCCGCTCATTTCCTCTCATTTCCGCTGATTTGAGTAGGGCGGTGGGGTCGGTATGGGAGCGGAAAGCGCGGTTTTGGCGGCGATAATCATGGTTTTGGCGGGCGGGTGAACGGTTTTGTTGGAGCGGCATTTGTGAGGATGGCATGGAACCGGTCAGGGGTGGGACGACGGGTCGGGCTCGGGCGCTCCGGTAGTTTGATGGTAAGGACGGAGGGAGGGTAGGGGCAACGGGGAAGTGTCACCGGACCGGGTTTTTCAAAGTCGCCGTTGTCATTGCTCGCCCTCCTCTGGCGGACGCGCGATGACGGTTTTAGCCAATGTGGGTACGCACGAGGCATTGGCATGTTTTTCGCACGGATATGGACGTTGGGTTGTGGTTCGCTGACCAAACGGTCCCGAGCGATTGAGAGATAGCGTTGCGTACACAAAGTGTATGGATAGGACGAAATCGTGCGGATTCAGCGCGCCGGCTCCGGCTATTGCTCAGTTGGGGTACAATGCGCGGATAACCGCGATGTAAACCGCAAGACCGCGACCAGCCGAAGGCGACCGTTTGGCGGCGCTCCCTAGGTACCCAAAGGCGCGCGAAGTCGCAGGCCGGGTACGGATGCGGCAGGAAATTCGATATGGCGACAACTCCCGAACCGCAACGCAGCTTCCTAGTTCGGAGGGCGCACCGGTTCCTTGCCGCGCTGGTATTCCGAGATTTCCGGTTCATGGCCTTTGCCACACTGTGCAGCAGCAGCGGGGCATGGGCGCTGATCGTGGCGCGGGGGGCGTGGGTGTACGGCATCCCCGAGTTGCAGGGGACGCAGGGCATGTGGGTTGGGCTGATCACGTTCGCGGCCATGTCGCCGCGTTTCTTTGCGACGCCGTTCATCGGCTACCTGGCCGACAAGGTGACTCGCAAAACCCTGCTGCAGTGGGTGTACGTGCTGCAAATCGTCCAGGCGTCCGTCATGGCCGTGCTGGTGATGACTGGGGTGAGCAATCCTTGGTACGTGGTGATGCTGGCGGTGATCAACGGGACGCTGAGGTCCACGCAGATGACCGCCGCGCAGTCGTTGACGCCGAACCTGGTGGACCGGGAACGGCTGCCCAACGCGGTGGCGCTGAACCAGGCCATGCAGCAGGGATCCCGCGCCGTGGGTCCGGCCATATTGCTGCTGATTTCGGTGACGGTGGGCAGCAGCGCGATATTCGGAACGGGCGGATTCTCGTTCTCGCTGCAGAACCTGGCGGTCACCCTGGGCACGTCGAGCATAGTGTTCTGGGCGTGCGCGGTCTTTTACCTGGTGGCGCTGGTGTCCGCGCTGAACATCAGGACGATATCGACGGGAGTGATCAACCGCCGGCGCGGTTTCTGGTCGAACGCTGCCGCAGGGTTCGCATATATCTACGGTACGCCGCTGGTGTTCGGGATCCTCATGATGGCGCTGGCGCACTGCGTGTTGGTGATGTCCTTCGAGTCGATGTTGCCGCCGCTGGCGCTGGAAAAACTGTCGCCGGACGGGGTGACGTTCGACGCCAACGACGTTTACGCGCTGATGGCGGCGTTGGGCATTGGCTCCCTGTTCTCCTCGATATTCGTGGGGGGAATCATCAACCACATGACACGAGGAAAGGTGTTCCTGCTGCTGGGGTTCACCAGCAGCCTGACGCCCATCGGGATGGGCCTGTCGGCGCAAACGGGGATTTCCGTGATCGCCGCCGTGCTGATGGGGCTGGGCACGTCGGGCTTCATGACCATCACTCACACGATAATTCAGTCGGTGGTGCCGGACGAGATTCGAGGCCGGGTTTCCTCGGCGTATTCGATGCACATAGGCGGCAGCATGGCCTTCGCCAACCTGCTGTATGGGAGCCTGGCGGACTTCTGGTCAGCCGGGCTGGTGATGGCGGTGTCTGGGGCAGCGTTCACGCTGGTGGTCGCGGGGACGGTGATCGGCAGCGGGTTCTGGCGCGACATCTACTTCCGGGGCACGGCTCGCCCCGTCGCCGCGGCGGCCGGAGCGGGGGGCGGCGACTGATCGGCAAACACGGCGAGGCTGGCCGGCTGGCCGTGAACCGGTGAAGGGGGAGAGGACATGACAACCGTCATCGTGAACGCGACTGTAGTGACCGGCGACGCGGGCCGGACGGTCCGGCACGACGCTGGCATCGCGATATCCGGGGACAGAGTTACGGCAGTTGGGCCGACGGATGAAGTGCGGCAGGCGTATCCCGACGCCGAAGTGGTGGATGGACGAGGCAAGGCAGTCTTTCCCGGCTTGGTCAACTGCCACACCCACCTGCTGGCGACGGGGGACCGGGGCATACTGGAGGACTTCGGGTTCCCGACGCGGCTGACTTTTCCCGTATCGGCGCGTTCGCTGCTGAGCGCGGAGGAGCGGCAGACGCTGGCGGTGCTGGGCGTCCTGGAATCGATCCGCAGCGGGGTTACGTGCCTGTTGGAGATCTCGTCCAACGTCGCTGGTTACGCCGCCGATCTTGCGGCGACGGGGCTACGGCTTATATTGTCCGAAAACATCAACGATGTTGACGAATCGCGACTGCGTCAGGGGGAGTTCCATTTCGACGATGGGCGGGCCGACGCCGGACTGCAACGCAGCGCGGAACTGGTGGAGTCGTGGCACGGCAAGCACGACGGACGGGTCCACTGCTTCCTGGCGCCGCATGCTCCGGAGACGTGCTCGCCGTATCTTTTACGCCGGACCCGCGAAATGGCGGAGCAGTATGGGATCGGTTACACCATCCACCTGTCGCAGAGCAGGGAGGAGATCGAGGCGGTGATGCGGGTACGCGGCGTGTCGCCGACGCACTACCTGTTTGCCAACGACTTCCTGGGGCCGGATCTGGTGGCGGCCCACTGCCGGTACGTTGATTCCGCCGAGATCGCGCTGCTGGGGCAGTGCGAGGTCAAGATCACCAACAACGCGGCCATCGCCGCCCGCCGGGGCGCGGCCGCGCCGGTGCGGGAGTTGCAGGCGGCGGGTTGCGTGATCGGGATGGGGTCGGACAACATGGCCGAGGATATGGTGGAGGTGATGCGGGCCGGGTTGTTCCTGGAACGGGTGCGGCGGAACGACGAGGTGTATCCGCAACCCGAGGACGTGCTGGAATGGGCCACTGTCGGAGGAGCCAGGGCCCTGGGGATGGAGGACATCACCGGGAGCCTGGAGGTGGGCAAGAAGGCCGACTTGTTCGTGGTTGACCTGCTGCGGCCGCACCTGGTGCCGAGCCTGCGCGCGGTGTCGTCCTTCGTGCACAACGGGCAGCCGGCCGATATAACGTCGGTGATGGTGGACGGCGAGTGGGTGATGCGGGACGGCAGGGTGCTGACCATCGACGAGGAGGATGTGGTGCGCCGGGCCGAAGCGGCGGGACACGCGGTGTGGAGCAGGCTGCTGGAGCGCTATCCGAACGTGCCTTTCCCCATCAACATTCCGCCGCCGATCGTGTGAAACGGGCGTCCCGGTGATGGACGCCGCTAATTGGGCTGGGTTTCGGCGAGGCGGCGTTGGGCTTCCCCCAGAACGTCGGCGGGCAATGGCCCTTCGAGCGCCGCCGCGACGTTCTCGCGCAGGTGAGCCGGGTTGAGGGTGCCCACGATGGTCGTATGGGCGCTGGGATTGGAGATGGTGGCGCGGAGCAGGAACTCGGTGGGGGTCATGCCTTCCAGCAGGTCGTCGAGTGCAGCCCGTTCCCACCGTTCCCATACGTCGGCGCTGCCGCTGCCTGCGCCCGGCTCGCCGCGGGCCACGCCGCCGCGGATCACGATGCCGATTCCGGCCGAGGCCGCCTCCGCGATTGCCTCGCCATGTTCCGGCTGCAGGATGGAATAGGGGACCTGCAACACGTCGAACACGTCCATCCCAATGTGGTCGAAGACGTTGGGCAGGATTGAGGAGCAGCCCAGGTGGCGGATCTTGCCTTGACGCTGCAACTGCCGCAGGGTCTCGACGGCGTCCTCCTGTTCCAGAACATCACGGGCAGGGCTGAAGTGGAACTGGACGATGTCCAGGTAGTCGGTGTTCATGCGCCGGAGGCTCTGGTGGCAGGCGTTGATGATGCTGTCCCGGCTGTAGTCGTGGAAGCGGGGCATGGGAACGCCGAACCTGGTGCGCTCGTCGGGCCGGAACCCAGAGTTGTCCAACGGACACCCGCACTTGGTGGCCAGGTAGAACTCGGACCGGCGGTGGGAGATGTGCTTGCAGATGTGCGCCTCGGCTTCCCCGTAGTCGACGGCGACGTCGATGTAGTTGATGCCGGCATCCAGGACGGCGTTCAGGATCTGCGGGGGTTGATCGGGGGACAGCGGGCGGCCCACGCCGGCGACCATGCCGCGCAGTTCCAGCGCGCCAAAGCCCAGGGTAGTGACCTGCAAGCCGGTGCGGCCGAGGGTACGCGTGGGCAGGGTTTCCATGGTGTCCGGCAATGGTAGCGTCATGGGGTGAGTTTGCACATCGGCGGGTCGTGCGTCAATCCAGTTGGCGGACGCGGGCGAGGGTCAGGCAGCAGACCAGGGCAAGGGAGAGGCCCACGACGCCGATGATCGCCATGGCCATTGACGGATTGGTGAAGTCGGAGAGGAGGCCGACGGCCATGCTTGCGACGACGAGGAAACCGCGGTCGATGCTCTGGAGGCTGGTGAGGCGGCCGCGGAGGTTGTCGGGCGCCAGGGTCTGGATCAGGGTGCCGCGGGTGGTGCGGAACAGGGACTGGCTGCCGGCCATGGCGGCGATGACGATGAAGGCCAACACCATCCACTTGGAAAAGGCGAAGAAAATCAGCAGCACGGAACTGCCAATGGCCGCGCCCAGCACGACCCTGCCCTTGGGGAAGACGAAGCCGAAAGAGGCCACGAACAGGGCTGCCAACAGGCCGCCGACGCCGGTGATCGACAGGAGGTAGCCGCCGACGTCGGCGTCGCGCTGGAGCACATCGGTGGTGAACACGGGGAAGAGGAACCAGGCGGGATGGAGGATGATGTTTGGGATGATCGACAGAACCATGAGTTGGAAGAAGGCCCGCTCGCCGGTCCAGACGTAGCGCAGGCCCTCGATCATGTTGGCGAAAGCGGAGCCGCGGCGGCGGGCGTCGCCGGGACGGTGGAACGGGGTGCGCAGGGGGAAGATCATGGCGACGTTAGCCAGGTACAGCGTGGACTCGATGACGAAGTTCCAGAAATACCCCAGGGTGAATATGAGGATGCCGCCGACGAAGGGGCCGACGATGCGGGTGCCGGTGATGGTGAGGACGTTGGTGGCCATGGCGTTGCCCAGCATGTTGCGGGGCACGGTGCCGGCGATGAGGGACTGGCGCATGGGCTGGGTCATGGAACGGCAGCCGCCGGCCAGGATCACGTACATGTAGGCGTGCCAGACCTCCACGCGCCCGGATAGCACCAGCAGGGCGAAGCAGAAGGCCAGGCCGGCCATGGTCAGTTGGAGGGCGATGACCAGCTTGCGGCGGTCGAAGCGGTCGCTGAGGACGCCGCCCCAGGGTCCGACTACCAGGCCGGGGAGGGTGTTGATGCCGCCGACGGTGACGACGAGAAGGCCGGCGACGTTGGAACCCTCGGACAGGTCGCGGACGAGCCAGCCGATGCTCAACAGTTGGATCCACTGGGCGTTGTTGGCGAAGAAATTGCCGCACCACAACAGGCGGTAGTTGCGGTAGGCGAGCCACGCGTCCAGCGTGTGCAGTCGGGGGAGTGCAGCTATTCGGAAGATTGTCGCTCCAAGTATACCCAGACGAATGACGGGTCCCGTCGCAGCAGGGCGATTAGCCGGATATTTTGGAAGTCGTAATCACATTTGTCAATGCTGATGCGTCTATATTATTTGAAACGCTGTTGTGTTATCGGCCCCGGCACGCCGCCAACCAGGCGACAACCGGCATTTGGTCAATTTACGATCAGGTCAGTTCCCATTTCGGTCAGGGTCTCGCACCCGTCAGATGTAATGAGGACGGTGTCGCCGAGGGACATGGCGAGGCGGCGATCCCAGTCCAGGAGGATCATGTGCATGAAGATGACCATGTTGGGTTCGATGACCACGGGGTTGTCCTGGTAGATCATGGGCCAGTCCATCCAGGTGGGCGGGTAGAGCGCGCCGAGGCTGTAGCCGCAGGCGTTGAGGCGGTGCTCGCCGAAGCCGGCGGCGTCGAGGGCGTCGGCGTGGGCGGCGAAGATGTCGCCGAAGGTGGAGCCGGGACGGGCGGCGTCCTTGCACGCTTGCAGGGCATCGCAGCAGGCGGCGTGCATGGCGCGGTGGCGCGGGTCGGGTTGGCCGGTGAGGATGGTGCGCATGAGGCACGAGTGGTAGTGGCGGTAGGCGCCGCCGAATTCAAGCTGGAGCTGATCGTTGGCGTCCAGCGTGCGGTAGCCCGTGAAGTTGCGCACCATGAGGGCGTTGTCGCCGGAGCCCAGGATGAAACGGGAGGCCGCGTAGTCGCCGCCGCCCCGGAATACCGCCGACTGCATGCCGGCCAGCACGTGCTGTTCTGGTGTGCCGGGCGTCGCGAGGCGTTGGGCGGCGGTGAGGGCATCGTCGGCCAATGCTGCGGCGCGGCGGACGTATGCCAGTTCGGCATCGCTTTTGACCAGGCGGAGCCGGCTGACGAGATGGGAGCAGTCCTCGTATTCGCAGCGGCCGTCGATGGCGGCGCGGACGTATTCCCAGCGGGCGCCGGTGAGGCAGTAGGCGTCCAGTTCGATGCCGAGGCGTTGGCCGCGACAACCCTGCTCCTCGAGGATTTGCCAGAGGTCCTGGCCGGGGTTGACGTCGGCGCTGTCCACCCAGATGCGGATGTCGTCGATCACCGAGGTCAGGCGGGCCTGGCGGAGATCGGCGGAACGGGTGAGGAGGATCAGGTTGCCGTCGGCGCCGAGGTAGAGGCACTGGAACTGGGAGTAGCCGGTGGTGTCGTAGCCGGTCAGGTAGTACATGGACTCCTGCCGGAAGATCAGCAGGGCGGCCAATCCCCGCTGTTGCAGTTCCGCCACGACCTTGTCCCGTCGTCCGGCCAGTTCCTGTTCGGTGAAGTACAATGGCATTTTGGTCCTCGGTCGGTGGGCGTGGGAACGCGATTACACTGGCGGAATGATTGGCCGATTCTAGCACCGCCCGGTGAGTACGCCCCTGTATAATCCGGACCAACACGTTCCTGCCGTCAAGTCCGCACGAACCAAAAGGGAGGTGGAGCATGGCAACCATCAACTCGGTGCTGGGGCCGATGGATACGGCGGACCTGGGGTTCACGCTGCCGCATGAGCACCTGATTGACTCGACCGCCGGCATCCGGAACACGTACCCCGAACTGGAATTCCGCGATCAGGCGCTGGAGATGGCGCTGGAATCGTTCGGCGAGGCCAAACGCGGTGGCGTGGACACGGTGGTGGAAGTCTCCCCGATGGACCTGGGGCGGGACGTGCTGTTGATGAAGGAGGTGTCGGAAAGGACGGGGGTGCAGTTCATCTGCTGCACGGGGTGCTGGCTGGACGTGCCGCGCAGCTTCTGGGGCAGGGACAAGGACTTCATCGCCGACCTGTGGGTGCGGGAGATCGAGGAGGGAATTGAGCGCACGGGGATCAGGGCGGGCATCATCAAGGTGGCGACGAGCGACCCGATCACCGAGCACGAGGAACTGATGCTGCGGGCGTCGGCGCGGACGCACCTGCGGACCGGCGTGCCCATCACGACGCACACGCCGGCGGAGTCGCGGATCGGCGAGGAGCAGGTGCGGATCCTGACCGAGGAGGGAGTTGAGCCGCATCACATATACGTGGGGCACCTCAACAACACGCTGGATCCGGAATATCACCACGAGCTGGCGCGGCTGGGGGTCTGGCTGGGCTGGGACATCAACAACCCGGGCGGCCGTCCGAATCTGCCGCCGTGGCAGGAGCGGACGGACTACCTGAAGGAGCGGCTGGACGAGGGGCTGGCGCCCAGCATGATGCTGTCGCACGACTGGAACGTGGTGCTGTCACGGATCAGTTCGCCGGGGTTTCCGAGCCGGGACGAGAACCCCGACGGGTACCTGTGGATCAGCCGGGCGATCATTCCGAGGCTGATGGACGCGGGGGTGCCGGTGAACGTGATCGACCGGATGATGATCGACAACCCGCGGCGGTACTTCGAGGGCATGCGGCCGACGGACTGATAGCGCACCGTGAGCAGCGATGGTTGATACGCACGGAGGGAGTTGAAGCATGACGACGAGCCGATTTCACCTCGTAGCCCAGGTGGGGCGAGTGCCCTCGATGACGATGCCGCTGGACGCGCAGCAGGAGGCCAGGTTTCAACGGCTGATGGAGGAGTCGGTGATGATCGACCTGCACCAGCATCCGATGGTGATTCCCGAGGACTTCAGCCAGTACTGGGACTACCTGCGCAGCGACCGGTACGTGTGGGGGTACGACGCGGTGCGGGCCGGCGGCTATACCGCCGTGGGCACCGCCAACGTATTTCGCGGGATGGTGCACACCAACGAGATGTCATTCATCCGGTTCTCCGACCTGCTGGAAGAGATCAGCATGATGATTTCGGACATCGCGCGGCATGACGACGTGCTGCAGGTGAGCACGGCGGACGAGATAGAGTCGGCCAAGTCGCAGGACAAGGTGGGGTTCTTTCCCACGGTGGAGCACCTGGCCATCGGCAACGAGCTGAACCGCGTGGACGTGCTGTACCACGCGGGAATCCGGCTGGCCGGCCTGACCTACAGCCGCAAGGCGTACATCGGCGACGGCATCTTCGAGCGGAACGACGGCGGGCTCAGCGACTTCGGGCTGGAGGTGGTGCAGCGGATGAACGAGCTGGGAATGGTGGTGGACGTGTCCCACGCCTCATCCCGCACCGCCATGGACGCCATCGAAGCGTCGGAGGCTCCGGTCACGTTCAGCCACGACGGTTCATTCACGCTGGCGAGCCACAGTTTCCAGGCGCGGCGGCTGCGCAAGGACGAGGAGCTGCTGGCCTGTGCGCGCAAGGGCGGCGTGATCGGGATCACCGCCGTGCCCAACCGCCTGAGCAACGACCCGGAGCAGAGCATCGAGTGCGTGCTGGACCACTACGACTACATGGTCAACCTAGTGGGCATCGACCACGTCGCCATCGGCACGGACACCAGCATCGGCGACTCGGTGGGCGTTGGCGAGTCCGTGATGGGCCGCCCCGGCCCGACGCCCGCCCGCTACATGAACGGGCTGGAGTCGCCGGCCGACGGCAAGAACATCATCCGCGGCCTCATCGCCCGCGGCTATCCAGACGAGGACGTTCGGAAGATTGCCGGCGGCAACGCGCTGGCGTTTTTCAGGCGGGTGATGGGGTGAGATTCTGATTATTCGCTCCAATCAGGTCTCGCATATTGATCGGCCATCGTGATCTGAGCACTGCTCACAGGTCCCGAATCACTGGCACCTAGTGTTGGCCAAATTCATTGAAAGCCTGCAACAACTTCATAGTCGCTTGCATGCTGAGTTCTGATCCCCGATACCGGCATTCATAGAGCCCTTGCAAATTAGAAGGCAGTTTTACACCTTCTTCAACCAGCAAGACAAACCTTCCGTCGTAAAGTGCCATTGCTGCCCCGATTTCGATTAGGACATTTTCGTTGATCAGGTGAACCTCGTTTTGGTCTCTGTCAAACAGTACCCGTTCTGCGGATACGTGAATCACCGCGGCGTCGCAGGTTTTCATGTCATCCATGACTTTTTGAGGGACAGGCTTGGCTCCGGTTTCGTGCTCCATCGCAATAACAGGCTCAAATTGCCCGAACATAACGATTTGCTTGACTTGGTCCAAGATCTTCAAGTTTTCGCCGTGCGTCAAAAAAACACGATTGCCCCTTTCCCGCGCAACGGGTTCATCAACCCGTTCGACTGGAGCCCCATCTGAGTCGGCGAGCAGAACATCTGTGGAGGTCCTAGCTCCACCGTTCCCCACGCTTTCCGGCAGGCTGACATGGTCAACGAACGCCCGAGCTGCCGCCGGATCGAATTCAAAGCGAGTAGGCATTCCCCGTCGCCCGACGATCAGATTACCGAGGTCGGCCCCTTGCGCGATCTGAAAAAAGCAAATCGCTTGGTCATTTAGGATTTTTTCCGAATCAGAAGCCTCATCCCTGAAGTGCTCGTGCCAATGGGCAGCAACATCTGTTGAAGCCATAGTTGCTTCGCCACCGTGGGCTACCCGTTCAATTATCGCCGAATAGGGAGTCAAGCTCTTGATCACTTCGCGCAATGCCTCATTCTGGAAGGCGCCGGAATCCCTAACCACCTTTCTGCCCATTTCGGTGATTTTGATTTTGTTCTCAGCATCTTCAATCAGCACCCACCGTTTCAGCGCGGAAATCTTCCGCACATCCAGATGCTTTCTGTCCACAACAGCCCTTGCCTCGGCTAAAGTGGCTCCGGTAGGTTTCGTCGTCAAGTAGCTACAAACCGCGCTAATGTCATCGAGAGTAGCCCGAGTGGGAAGTGTCATACAACCGTCCTATTTCATGCCGCTTGTTTATGCTGCTTATTATAAGGCGCAAAAGACAGGCCGTCAATTCTTGCGGATTTGATAGATATGCGATTATCTGCCATCAACCAAACGCCTGGTGACGAACCAATGACATCGCGGTTGTTGGTTCAGTGACGGCCTGCCAACGGCGCAGAGCGTCCAATCATCGACGCATCGAAAGCAACGCACAGTGTGGCGCAGAAAGATGCGCATCGGCAAGCAGATCTTCGCTACGACCTGCACAGTCCCGAAAAGTTGGGTTGTAGGAAACGGGTGTTCGTTATGAAATTTGCTTTGTTTTCGCTGGGGTCTTGGACGGAGTCGGAGGTCGGGGCGCACAGCCGGATCTTTGACGAGGTGGTCGCGCTGCTCAATCCTGAAATATTGTTTTGAGCCTGTCGCCGATTTCTCCGATAGGGCAGAGGACTATGTCGTTGAGTTCGGCCACCTCTCCGACGCTCTCCGGTATTTCCGGGAACGCATCGTCGGGGACGCAGATTATTGCCGGCGCCTCGAAATAGTCTGCGTAGTGCCGTGCTTGAATGACTGGTCCCAAAAGAATCGGGTACGCTTTAGCCTCTACGACCGCGTACTTCTTGCCGTGGGACACCAATATATCCGGTGTGTAA
>JAJDXU010000474.1 GCA_022823105.1 Dehalococcoidia bacterium | reverse complement strand
GTCGTGGACCTGGGTCGGCGTCTCGGCGATCATGGACGCACGCTTCGCGGATGGCTGGAAAATGGTACCGGGACGGACAACGTGGCTGGGATTGAGGCGATTGTTGCTCGATCGGACGCTGATCTGGCGCTGGAGGAGATTCGCTACTTGCCCACCGTGCCGGATCCACAAAAAATCATCTGCATCGGCGTCAACTACGGTGACCGCAACGCCGAGTACCGGGACAAGAAGAACCAGGCGAAATACCCAAGCGTCTTTCTCCGTACCCGGGAATCGCTTGTGGGGCACCAGGAGCCGATCCTCCGTCCACCGGAGTCCGAGCAGTTGGACTACGAAGGGGAAATCGTGCTGATCGTCGGCAAGTCGGGCCGTCGAATCCCGCAAGATCGGGTCTGGGACCACATCGCCGGCTTCACGTTGATGAACGAGGGCTCGGTAAGGGACTGGCTCCGGCATGCACGCTTCAATGTCACCCAGGGCAAAAACTTCGAGCGATCGGGGAGCCTAGGCCCCTGGATGGTTACCACGGACGAATTGTCGGGCAAGGATGCCCTCCATTTGACCACCCGCGTGAACGGCGAGGTGAGGCAGGACGACACCACGGCCAACCTGTTGTTCCCGTTCGATTATCTGGTGTCGTACCTTTCCACCTTCATGCGCCTGCAGCCGGGAGATGTGATCGCTACGGGTACGCCCACAGGGGCGGGTGCCCGGTTCGACCCGCCCAAGTACCTCAAATCCGGGGATGTGGTTGAAGTCTCCGTCCCGGAGATCGGCACGTTGGTTAATCCGGTAAGTGACGAAACAAACTGATCGATAGTTTTCCCAAACAGAGGCAATATGAAGAAGGAAGCTGAGCGGGACTTCATGCGGCCCGAATACGAATTTTCATCCGGTGTCAGAGGCAAGCATCACGATGCATACGTGCGGGGAACAAACGTGGTCTTGCTTGACTAGAGAGATTCGAAAAACTTTCACAAAGTGAATGCGAAAAAGGTGGGCCAAACTGTGGCTGCCAGCCTCGCTCGAAAAAAAATCAAACGCCGTGTTGGCAGGGTCAACGGGTATAGGTGGGTAGTGGAGGGTATAGCCGGGTAGGAAAACGCTTCGGTCAGGGTCTCCGCCAGGCGCCGGAAATGAAGTCGGCGATCTCCGTGCGGATGGCGGCCTCGTCGTCAGCGGAGACGCCGAGGAACGGCCGGGCCGGGATGTCGCCCCAGGGGATGGGCTGGAAGAACGAGCGCCCCGGCAGTGAGGTGCGGACGCCGCCGAACGCGCCTTTCTTCGCGCCGAACTGGTGGGTGGAGGCGTGGACGCGGGAACTGCCGACCTCCACGAAATCGCGTCCGGCGCGGTGCGCGATGGTGCCGCGCAGGTGGCCGCGCTCGGTGAGGATCTTGTCAACGTTTCTCCGCTTGCGCCGCCGCGTGGTTTCGCTCAGCGGCGCCCAGGGCACGCCCTCGGGGGAGCGCTGGGTGTCGAAGCGCTCGCGCGTGCTGTTAAGCAGCAGTTCGCCGATGTTTCGCATGGCCGGGGAGAGGTCCCGGCCGGCCTCGATCGTCTCGGCCAGCGCGCGGCGCAGGCGCCGGTCGTCGAGTTGGATATTGATCCTCACGTGCGGGGCCGGTCAATCGACCGGCGTTTCGCGGGTGTCCGGCAGTTCGATCCCGGCCGCGCGGTACATGGCCATCGACGCCGATTCTCCGGCGGCCCGGCCGTGCTCCGACTCCGCCCACATGCGGGCCTCCGCGGCCACCATCTTGCGGATGCCGTCCGGGTCGAGCCCGCTGCGGCCGTTTTCGTGGTTCTCTAACCGGATCGCCTCCATGTCCCGCCGCCATTCCTCGGCGTTGGCGTAGATCGGCGGCCCCCCCGAACAGGCCTGCCACTTGTCCAGCGTCAGCCGATCCGATGGCATCGTGCGCCGGAAAAACTCCTCGCGGGACACCTTTTCATCGTCAATGTAATGCGCCGCCCACATGCGGCTATTCTACTCCATGACCTCATGAACCTCGATCTCGTAGCGTGTGCGCCCGTCGCGCAGTTGGATCTCGTCGCGGCTGACGACGTTGAACCGGACGTAGCAGAAGTATTCAAAGACTCGGCTGCCGTCAACGCTGCATTGCGGGTTCTGGCGCACGTCGCGCGTACGCACGCCAAATCTTCTACTGATCAATAGCGCCTGCGGACTTGGCCCGAATCAGTTACTCCGGAAACACGGATCAAAATCAAACGGTTCGGCGCAGCATCCACCAGTTAACCCAGCAACACTGTCGGCAGCCAGGTCGCGATGCCCGGGAAAATGCACAGCAGGACGATACCCAACACCATCAGCAGCACATAGGGCAGGGCGCCGCGCAGAATCTTGGGTAACCCCACATCCGGCGCGATACCGTCGATGACGTAGAGGTTGAGTCCCACCGGCGGTGTAATCAGCCCGATCTCCATGTTGATGGTGAGCACGACGGCGAACCAGTAAGGATCGAAACCGGCCTGAAGGACGATGGGCATGAGGATGGGCGCTGTCATGAGGATCACGGCCACGGGCGGCAGGAAGAACCCTGCGACCAGCAGGAATACATTGATCATGGCCAGCAGCACCCAGCGGTTCACCTCCATCGCGGCGATCCATTGGGCGATGGACTGGGTCACGAACAGACTGGACAGCATGTAACTGAAGAGCGCTGCCGCCGCGATGATCATCATGATCATGACGCTCTCGCGCGTGCTGCTGCTGATGATTCTCCAGAGCTTTACCGGGTTCCAGATCCGGTAGACGACCGCCACCATGATCAGGCAGAGCATGGCGCCCACACCGGCGGCTTCGGATGGTGTCGCGACGCCGCCGTACAGTACGTAGAGAATGCCCACCACGATGAGCAGGAACGGCAGGACGCGGACACCATGCCGCAGGTTTTCCATCAGGTTGAAACGGCGCCGCTCCCGAATGCGACCGAACCCGTCCCGCCAGGCATGCAACATGGACCAGGCGCTGAACAGCGCCGTGAGCATGAGCCCCGGCAGGATGCCGGCGATGAACAGGCGGCCGATGGACGTTCCGGTGGAGATGCCGTAGACGATCATGGTCACGCTCGGGGGGATCAGGATGCCCAGCGTGCCGCCCGCCGCAATGGAACCGGAGGCCAGTCCGGCCGGGTAACCGCGCTTGCGCATCTCCGGGATGCCCATCTTGCCGATCGCGGCACAGGTGGCCGGGGACGAGCCGCTCAGGGCGGCAAACAGCGCACAGGCGCCCAGGTTGGAGATGGCCAGCCCCCCGGGAATTCGGTAGAGCCAGCGGTCCAGGGCACCGTACAAATCGCCGCCGGCCGGGGAGGCGGCCACGGCTGCCCCCATGGCGATGAACATGGGGATCGATACCAGCGTGAAATCGGCGAGCCCCGAGAAGAACAACTCGCCCGCGATGACCAGGCTGCCGACACCGTCGAAGAGTGCAAGAAAGGCCAGCGCGATCACCACGAGTCCGAAGGCCACCGGAATGCCGCTGGCCAGAACTACCACCGAAGCGATGCCGATCAGGGCGCCTATGGCCAGCGGACTCACGCGCCCGGTTCCTCGGCGGTGGCACGGTCACGGGGGCGCGGACGCCCTGTGACGAGGCAGAGAATGTCCGCCGTGTACTGGAGAGTGAGGATCCCGAGCCCCACCGGCAGCGTGAGCAGGGGGATCCACAGCGGTGGCCCCCAGACGGTTTCGGTGGTCCAGCCGAAGGTCCAGGCTTCATGAAAGTACTGCCCGCCGGTCCACGTGAGCACAGCGCATGCGACCCAGGCACAGATGGAGGCTGCAAGCGCCAGGCGCCGGCGGGGTTGCGCGGTAAGGTAGTGGGGCACCAGGTCAACCGTGACGTGGCCGCGTGTCAAAAGCACGTAGGGACTGCCCAGCAGGGTTGCCGCGACAACCGCGAAGGTGACGAATTCGGTCTGCCAGATCGTCGGCCGTCCGAGAACGTAGCGCACCAGGACCATCTGGCATACGACGACGCAACCTGCGGCAAGAGAGGCCGCGGCCACCGCGCCGCAGGCCCTGGAGAGCGCCGTGACGACGCGAAGGAACGAATCCACGAAGCGGTCGACTGGTTTCACGGGCGTTGGCGATCAGGTATGGAGATGCGCCGTTGCGGCCGCAGGACCCGTTTTGACAAGGGTCGTCGCGCGACGGTGGCGAAAATTCG
>JAJDXU010000016.1 GCA_022823105.1 Dehalococcoidia bacterium | reverse complement strand
CGAGTTCCAGTTGGAGCAGCGGCGGGCGGAGTTGCCCACGTCGAAGGAGATCAAGGGGTACGTGGCGGACTTCCGCGCACTCTTCCAGGAAGGGACCTTCCCGGAGCGGAAGGCGCTGATACGGAACTTCGTGCAGGGCATCGAGATCGTTGAGGACCAGGCGGTTCTGACGTACACCATCCCCATGCCCGAGGACGGGATTACGTCGGAATCGGCCCCGGTTCTTGATTTCGTCCAGTCCGGCCCACCAAACACAGTGTGAATCGCGGTGGTGCACCCGGAATTGCATTCGTTTATAACCGCCGGTCGAGGCGCCCACCGCATAACCCCCCGCGTAAGCGCCGAAAGGACCGGATGGAGAGTTTCAAATACAGTGAGGCCATCCGTGCGCCTAGGGAAGTCGTGTGGAAAACGTTGACCTATGACGACGAGTTCCAGCGGTGGGCGGCCAGTTTCGCCGAGGGTTCATACAGGGTAGGGGGTTGGGCGGTGGGCGATACGGTCCGCTTCCTTACGCCGGAGGGCAACGGGATGATCTGCTTGATCGAGGAACATTGCCGTCCGGCAGTACTGTCGATGAAATCGGTGGGCGTGGTGATCGGTGGGCGCGACGATACGGAAAGTGAAGAGGCCTATCAGTGGGTGGGAAGCCTGGAGACGTATACCCTCAAGGAGGTCGATGGCGGGACCGAGTTGACCGTTGAGGTGGACGTGCCGGAGGTACACCGGGTTTACTTCGTCGAGGCTTGGCAAAGAGCCTTGGGTTGCATCAAGAGCTTGGCGGAATCTGCTCCGTGGTGATCAATACCATTCGGACCGTGTGGATCGGAGTAATCTGCCGCGGCGACCGCGACCGGACAATCCGGCCCGGGGGAGACGGACCGCGCTGCGCGATGCCTTGGCCTATGCCACGGGCGCGCATACCGGTAACGCCGGGGGACTGAGGAGCGAAAACGATGCGCGTGATGGTGTTGGTAAAAGCGACCGATGACAGCGAGGCCGGTATCCTGCCCTCCACCGAGTTGATCGAGGCGATTTCGCATTCAACCAAGCGCTGGCAGACGCCGGGATCATGCTGGCCGGTGAAGGACTCAAGCCTTCATCGGAAGGCAGGCGCGTAAAGTTCGATGGCGATGATCGCACGGTGACGGACGGCCCATTTCCGGAGGTGAGGGAACTGGTGGCCGGTTTCTGGTTGTGGGAAGTCAAGGACATGGAAGAGGCTCTGGAATGGGTCAAACGCTGTCCCAATCCGATGCCGGGCCCCAGTGAAATCGAAATACGCCCGTTGTACGAGATGACGGATTTCGGCGACGCGGTGACTCCAGAACTTGAGGCGCAGGAAGAGAGCATGCGTCGGGATCTTTCGGGCCGGTGATCAGTCGACAAATGGGCGAGCCGGAATGCACGCTCGCGCTCAAAGGATGAGGAAATCTTGACGAACGTAAGGATTGCAGAAGGAAGGGACACGGAGGCAGTGGTGGAACTGGTTGGCAAATTACTTGCAGAACTGGGCGGGACACCGCCGCCCTCCGACATAATGTACCCGGTATTCGATCGATTCGCAGGCGGGACGGACGCGGGTTTCGTGGCGCTGGGCGAGTCGGCCGGCCGCCCCGTGGCGGTATGCACGGTTTCCTTTTTGCAGGCGATGCGCACACGCGGCGGGTATGCGATCATCCAGGAAATGTTCGTGGAGCCCGAATGGCGCAGCACCGGGGTTGGCATGGAAGTGTTGCAATTTGCCCTGAATCACGCGGTCGTAAACGGGCGCCAGACTGTGGAACTGGGCACGCCGTATCACGGCGAACGACAAATCCAGTTCTACCAGCGTGCCGGGTTTACCGAGGTCGGCGCGAGGCTTCGGTGGAGAGCAGAGCCGTAAAATAACGGCTGAGTACGGCGATCCGTGAGCGGGCGCAAAGAAACGGACGCCGGCCCCGGGGCCGGCGTCCTCGTTTGACAGCTTGCTGTGGCGTCTAGGACCGGTTACCTGTGCCCTCATTCCGGCCGGTGGCTGAGTCGACGGTGATTCGGACACCGTTGATGGTGCCGGTGACGGCGTTGCGCACGGCGTCGCCGGCAGCGTCGCTGACATCATAAGCTGCGTCAACAGCGCCCTTGGCGGCGGCGGCAGCGGTGCGCTCCACATTCTGGCCCGTCTCTCGGGCGGCGTCGATGGCTCCGTTGACGGCGGACAGGGCGACCTGGGCGACGTCCTCGCCGGTCTGGGCCGCGCTGCTGACCAACTGGCGTGTGGTGGCGGTGGTGGCGGCGGTAACGTCCCCGGCGGTGCCGGCGACAGCGGTGACCACGCCGGCCACGGTGCCGCGCGCGGCGTCGGCCAATGCGCCGCCGATCTCGCGGGTGCCGTCGATGGTGCCCCGGGTGACCTGGACGACCGATTCCTCGGCGGCCAACCCGACGGACGCTCCGCCCCGGATTGCGCCCTCCACGGCCTGCTGGGTGGCGGAACCGAGCTCGGCTCCGGCGTCGCTGGAACCGCGGATAGCGCCAACGACCACATCGTGGAGCATGGTGGTAGTGGCCGTGCCGACCATACCCACGCCTTCGATGACACCGATGACGGAATGGCGGACGACGCTGCCGGCAGCGCCGCCGATGTTGCCCACGGCGTGCAGAGTGCCAACGACGGCGTCCTGCGCCAAGCCGCCGAGTTCACCACCTACGGATCTGGCGCTTCTGAGGCTGTTGGCCGTGGTGTCTCGGACGGTGTCAATGGCGATGTTTCCGACCCGTCCGGTACCTTCAACCGTGCCGGTCAACGCATCCCGTACGGTCGTACCGATTCTGCCCAATATAGTCATGATGATTTCTCCTCAACGGCGAATCCGCCGGCAAACGCAAGAATAGGGTTCGATTATACGATAATCGGCGCGTTGGGCTGGTTCGGGCGGCAGGCGCAGGTTCGACGGAAGCAGGCGATTTCAGGCGGACGCGTGAGTTGGGATTCTGGTTGCGCGTCATTGCCAATCCCTATAAAGTGAGCGCAACCTGGCGCTGGGGTTGGTCCGAGGCGCCGATGGGAGGCAAGAAAATGTCCAGACTGGAAGGCAAAGTGGCGCTGATCAGCGGCGGGGCGCGGGGCCAGGGCGCGGTGGAAGCGCGGATGTTCGCGGAGGAAGGGGCCAGCGTCGTGATTGGAGACATCCTGGACGACCAGGGTCGGCAGACTGAGGCCGAACTGCAGGAGCTGGGCTACAACGTGACGTATGTGCACCTGGACGTTACCAGCGAATCGGATTGGGAGTCGGCGGTGCAGACGGCGGTGAGCACGTACGGGAAGCTGGACGTCCTGCTGAATAACGCAGGAATCCTGATCCGCAAGAACATTGAGGAGACCACGGAGGCGGACTGGGACCGCATATTCTCGGTGAACGCCAAGGGGGTGTTCCTGGGAACCAAGGCGGCCATCCCCGCCATGCGTGAGAACGGCGCAGGATCGATCATCAATATTTCGTCGACGGCCGGACTGGTGGGAAGCCCGAACGGGTCGGCGAGTTATACGGCCACGAAAGGCGCGGTGCGGCTGTTCACCAAGTCCACTGCCATACAGCACGCCAGGGAAGGGATTCGTTGCAACTCGATCCACCCGGGGCCGATCGAGACGGACATGATCGCGGATACGTTAAATGACCCGGCGAATATGGCGCTTCGGATGCAGCGGTTGCCGTTGGGCCGGGTCGGGAAACCGAGCGAGATCGCGTATGGAGCGATCTATCTCGCGTCTGATGAATCCTCGTTCGTGACCGGATCGGAGCTGGTGATCGACGGCGGGACAACGGCGGCCTAACGTATTTTCATGGTCGAGGGGGTCGGATGATGATTCGTCCCATTCGACTCCGCGCAAGGAAGTTGAAATATGCCACCAGTGATTGATACTCATTGCCACGCATCGCCGTATTGGTTCGAACCGGTGGAGATTTTGTTGGACGAAATGGAACGCGCTGGCGTGGATCAAGCGGTGCTGACGCAGTTTTTTGGGGTGTTTGACAACAGCTACCTGGTGGAGGCGGTGAGGCGATTTCCCGGTCGGTTCGCCGTAATTGCGATCGTGGACCATACGCAGGCCGACGCCACGGACCGCGTTGCCGAGCTGCACGACCAGGGAGTGGACGGCCTGCGGTTCAACTGCGGATTCCGGTCTCCCGGGGATGATCCGCTGGCGCTGTGGCGCAAGTGCGCGGAGCTTGGCGTGATCGCCAGCGTCATGGGCACCTGCGAGCAGTATGCCGACCCGGAGTTCGAGGCTATTGTCCGGGAGTTTCCGAACCTGAACATCATCATGGAGCACCTGGCGGGCGTCGGTGCGTTCTGGGGGCCAGGACGGTCTGACACCGAGATTCCGATGGAGGCGTACCAGCGGGCGTTGGCGCTGTCCAAATATCCGAACGTGTACGTAAAGGTTCCCGGATTGGCCGAATTCTGTCCGCGGCCGATGCCCTTCCGCCAGCCGGTTCCCTTTGAGAATGTGCCGCCGCTGATCGAGATGGCGGTGGAGGCGTTCGGGGGCAAAAGGTTGATGTGGGGCAGCGACTTTCCGCCATCGGCGAATCGAGAGGGTTATCGGAACGCGCTGCGGTTCCCGATGGAGCTCATAGAATACCCGAGCACGGAAGCGCGTGACATGGTGTTCGGAGGGACGGCGGCGAGTCTGTGGGAGTTCCGGTAGGGTGATGCCACGTCCGGTTTCGCTGCTCACGGGGAGTAACGACTTTGCCGTTCGCTGATTTTTTGTTCGACACGCCGGCCGGTTCTCTGTTTTGGTTCATCGTAGAGGTGGTCCTGTTCGCATCCGTGCTGGGGATGCTGGCGTGGATGAGTTTCCGGCTGGGTTTGTTCCGGAGAAAAGGCAATCAGGACCGGAACGGAGGGGGCGAATGATCATTCTCCCTCACACATTATTGGACGTTGCGAAAACAGGAGGATGAGTCATGCCGAGGTTTGCGGTTGATTTGAACACATCGGAGGGTCGGGCGGCCGTCGGTGGGCAGCCGTGGCGGGTTGCTCCAGGGCTGGTGCCGGGCGAGCCCAACGAAGGGCTGACGGCGCAGTTGCTGGCCACGCCGGCCCGGCTGGCGGACTACGATGATTCGACCTGGGTTGTGTGTGACAACGTGCGGCAGAGCCTGTCGACGGGGTTCACGTTTGCCTGGTATCGGATCGCCGTCACGCTGCCGGAGACGATTGACGGGGTGAATGTGGCCGGCTACAGGGTGTGGTTTGAGACGAACTTCGACAACTACGGCGAGGTATGGGTCAACGGAGAAATTGACCGGGCGTACGGCAGCATCGTTGGACTCAACACGCCGCACCGGGTGGAGATAGCCGAGGTTGGGGAACCGGGGACGCATTACGTGATTGCGTGCCTGTGCCTGAACGGGCCGCTGGCGGCGCCTCGAGGAGGAATATTCATGCGGTTTGCGACGCTGGCGTTTGAGGCGACGGACAACTAGTCGCGTCCCGCAGGCGCCGGGCACGAAACGAGTGGGGCGGGTTTCAAACCCGCCCCTACGCATCTATGCAATGTTGTCGTAGGTTACGACAGGTGCTGGCGGTAGAAATCGAAGATGCGCGGCCAAGCTGCGTTGGACGCTTCGACTGCGTAGCTGGGGCGGTCGACGGCGACGAATCCGTGGCCGGCGTTGGGGTAGATTTCGTACTCCCAGGACTTGCCGGCGGCCTTGATGGCGGCGTCAGTGGCGGCCACCTCCTCGACGGTGGGTCGGGCGTCGTCAGCGCCGAAGATACCCAGCAAGGGGCATGAGAGGTCGGAGACGAACTCGATGGGAGCGTGCGGCATGGCTTCCGTGGGGGGCTCGCTGTCGCGCGGGGTTACTCCGCCGCCCCAGCAGTCCACCGCAGCGGCCAGGCCGGGTAGCTTGCAGGCGGCGAGGAAGACCTGGCGTCCGCCGGAGCAGAACCCGATGATGCCGACCTTGCCGTTATAGACGGTCAGGTGCTGGAGGTAGCTGATGGCGCCGGCCGCGTCGCCCAGGGTCCGGTCGTCAGGCATGCCGCCGGCCTCACGGATGCTGTTGCTGTTGGCCACCGGGTCGTCGTGGCCCTGGCGGTAGTGCAGGTTGGGCATGATGGCGATGAAGCCGTTGTGCGCGACTTTGCGAGCCATCTCCTTGCTGGCCTCGTCCCAGCCGGGCATGTGGTGGAACATCATTACTGCGCCGAAGGGGCCGGGCCCCATGGGGCGTGCGATGTAGGCGTTGATCTTGTCGCCGTTGTGTCCTTCGACCCAAATGTGCTCGGCCGTCATTCCTTGCTGTGGCATAGTGAAACCTCCATTAGCAGTCGGTTGTTTGGTGTTGAAAGTCTCGCTGAATTGCGTGGGAACCGCCCTCCGATTGGGCGATTCGCAGATTACTATCGGGAGTTCGGGGTGTCAAACCAGTGTGAGCGTTTGGCAAAATACGGAACGCCATTGAATGCGTGCGCCGGCAGAAGACCTGCTGGGCTACGGTGGAATCGTCCATGCCGATGAAGCGGCGCCCTAAGCGAGCGGCTTGCAGGAGAGTGGTACCGCTGCCGGCGTAGCAGTCCAGGACAGTATCACCGGGGTTCGACGAAGTGCGGATGATGCGTTCCAGCATGTTGGCGTTCTTTTGAGTCGGGTACCTGGGGCGCTGAGGATCCTTGTAGAGCCAGACATCCTGGGGCAGTTTGCCTTTTGAATCCTCCGCGTAGCGTATCCTGCGCGGGTTTCCGTTAGCGCTCCAGGCGATCAGGCCGGCTGCGTCCAATTCGTCCAATTTTTCAGGTGGATAGCGCCAATGACGGCCGGCCGGCGGAGGCAGGCCGCGCCACGTTTGGCCAGTGGGTCCGTTTTCGGTCACGCCCGGTGCGTGCAGCGGATTTGTGGTGTACCGGCGACCTTTTTCGTCAGTGGACGGATAAAGCCGCGCAACCTCGTCGTCAGTAAGAGGCTCCCGCTGCGGGCGCCACGTTATTGGGCCGGGTGTTTTTGAGTAGAAAAGGATAGTGTCTTTGAAATTGCCGTACCCGTAGCGGTCGAAGTTTTTGGGGTTGCACTTGATGCGGGTGATGGAGTTACGGAAGTTCTGGGGCCCAAAGACCTCGTCCATCAGCAGGCGGACGTGGTGTTCCATCTTGAGGTCGATGTGGACGTAGATGGAGGCGATCGGGGTCATGATCTGTCGGATAGCCGCGAGGCGCTGGCCCAAGGCGTCAAGGTATTCGGATCCTCGGACGCGGTCGGAGTAGGCTGGACGACCGGATGCGCTGATCGTGTTGGCGCGGTGGTCGTCGATGAGGAATTCGTTATTGGTGGCGAAGGGCGGGTCGATGTACACGAGGTCGACGGTGATGCCCATTTTGGACAGGATGCGGAGGCCGTCCAGATTGTCGCCGGCGTAGAACAGGTTCTCCATATGGGGAGTTTAGCAAAAGATTGCGTTAAAGCAGGCCGGCCTGACTCAGGAGGGCGGTCAGCATTTTTGCCATTTGGGATTCGTGGTGGGGAGCAAAGGCCTGGAACTCGCGGAGGTTGCGGGCGGCTTCCTCGGCGGGGTCGAACCGGTCGCCCATGAGATCGTAATCCCCGGCGAGCTCACGATTCCAAATACGGAGTTCATCCAACGTAAGCTGGGGTTCGAACTGGAAGCCGTAGGACAATCCGTAGCGGAAGGCCATGGGGAAGCGGACGTATCCGCCATCGCGGCGGAGCATGGTTCCGTAGGCCAGGGGCACCGCACCGGACGGGACGGTGAACTGCTCGCCGTGGAGGGTGGGAACGAGGGGCGTGGTGATTTTGGAAAACACGGGGTCCGACGCGCCGTCGGCGGTGACGTCGATCTTTCGGAGGCCGAACTGGTAGCCGCCGGTGGGGGCGACGGCACCGCCCAGGGCTCGAGACAGGAGCTGCGCTCCGAGGCAGATTCCGACCACGGGAGTCGGGCGACGGTTGCCGACATCACCGGTGGCGGCGTTGCGCAGGTAGGCCATCTCCTGGATGAGCGCAGGGTAGTTGTCGTTGGCGGACATGGGGCCGCCCAAGGCGATGATTAGATCCACCTCAGAGAGATCTGGCGCGTCGAAGGCAGTAAAGTCGGGCGCGTCGTGGTACGCGGGAACCGGCGTCAGTGTGAAACCGGCGTCCTGTAGCAGCCCCGTGAAGTTTGCGCCCAGCGTTTCCACGGCGATGTGCTGGATGATGACGGCTTGCTTGCTCATGGCGTCGCGGGCGTTTTGTGAGCCAGATGCGCCAGCACAACCCGGTCGGTGGGAAACGCCAGCGGTTCCGGTGGATCGGATGGCGGGAACCAGCCCACCTCTGCCAGGTCGTCGGACGCGCGGGCCTGGCCGCCTACGGGCGTGGCGTAGAACCACACGCCCACGGTCAGGGAAGCCGGGTTGTGAAAATTGGAATGGACGGCGCACACGTCGTCGATTTTGACTTCTATGCCGGTCTCTTCCTGGAACTCGCGGCGGGCGGCATCGCGAATGTCCTCGCCCCACTCGACATACCCGCAGGGGATGCACCACTCGCCCACGTTGCCGCCGGCGGATCGTCGACCCAACAGGACGCGGCCGTCTTCGTCGAGCAGGACCACCGCGACACCGACGGCGGGGTTTCGGAAATGGACGAACCCACATGATTGGCAGGTTGGTCTAGGCAGACCGCCGCGAATGGTAGGGGCCAAAGGCTCGGCGCAGCGGGGGCAGAAACGGTAGTCTGGGGAGATGGAATCGGACATTAGGCGGGGGTTGCGAATTTACATGGATGAAAGGGATTGACAGGATATAGGGGATGCTCGTGATACCAGACCGGGTGCCACGACGGGTTGAAAACGGGTCAGGTGCTTATGCGAACTGGGGCCCCGCATCGGCCTATTACTGACATCTGCGATTTTCACGTCAATGACAGCGCTTTTGGCGTCAGGTGGAGGCGTGGCCTCGGCGGAGACCGCGACCGGGGAGGGCGCCGGTGTTTGTCCCGTGGTCGATGACGACCTGGCCGTTGACGATGACGTACTCGATGCCCACCGGGTACTGCTTGGGGTTTTCTTTTGTGGCGAGGGCTTTGACGGTGGTTGGGTTGAATACCACCACGTCGGCCTTAAAACCATCGCGGAGGAGGCCGCGGTCGGGGATACCGAGGCGCTGGGCCGGGAACGAGGTCATTTTTCGGATGGCCTCGGGCAGGCGAAGGTGGCGCTCGGCGCGGACGAACTCAGCGAGCACGATTGGGAAGCAGCCGTAGGTGCGAGGATTGGGGTACTCGCCGAACAGTATGGCATCGGAGGCGATCATGCCGTAGGGATGGGACACGAAGGCGTAGAGGGTCTGGGCGTTGGTGCCGAGGCCGACAGTGCTGATGCCGAGGTTTTCGGAGAGCAGGAGGTCGAACAGTGTGTCCGCCGGGTCCTGACCGCGCATTTCAGCGATGTCGGTGATAAGGCGGCCGTCGTAGATCTGGTTTTCGGGCCGGGTGAAATTGGTGAGCCAGTTGTTTTCGAGGCGGCTGGGAGTGATCTCGCGCTTCATGCGGGCGCGGTCGTCCGCGTCCTGCAGCGCGGCGATGAGCCGTTCGGGCCCGCCGTCCTTGGCCCAGTGGGGCAGGCCGATGGTGGGCGTGGTGCCGGAGTAGGGGTAGGTGTAGCAGTCGAAGGTGCAGCCGATGCCCTCGGCGCGGGCGTTTTCGACCAACTCCAAGTGTCCGATGTGGCTGCCGACGCCGGAGACCGACTGTCGATAGTGGGTGAGGTGAACAGGGATGCCGCTGCGCCTGCCGATCTCGACCGCTTCGTGCCACGGGGCGAGGTAGCCCTGGCTGAGCAGGCTGGCGCGGGTGTGGGTGTGGTAGTGGCCACCCATGGACGCGGTTGTTTCAGACAGAGCGACCAACTCGTCGGTGTCGGCGTAGGCGACGGGCGGGTAGTCGAGGCCGGTGGAGAG
>JAJDXU010000050.1 GCA_022823105.1 Dehalococcoidia bacterium | reverse complement strand
TCCTCGGCGTCCTCAACGTCGGCGCCGGGCACGAAATTGGCCTGGACCAACGACATATTGCCGGTAGAGATGGACGTGGTTTTTTCCAGGTCGGACATCCCGATGATGAGGTCTTCGACCTTGGCGGTCACGTCGTTGGCGACGGTGGCGGGATCGCCCTGCTGGTAGGTGGTGACGACGTAGACGATGGAGAAGCTGATCTCGGGGAATAGCTCCTGGTGGAGTTGGTTATAGGAGAAAATTCCTGCCGCCAGGAGCAGGATCATCGCCATCACGGTGACCGACTTGCGGCGCAAGGCTAGTTGAGTGAGGAAGGTCAATGTCGCTCCTCAGTTTGGTGGCGATGCCGACCGTGAAGAAATTATTGGGACAACGGGACGCCGCGAAATCGGCGGCGTTTAATGATACCAGACACCAATCCGGTCACGGTTTGACGCTTCGCGCAGTGGTTTGTCGATTTTCCCGTCGACGACGCCCGCGCCGGGGGCGGCGTGAGCAGGGTTTTGCGCAGCCGGTCCTTATGGTCCGCACACTCGCGCCATGATGATGCCGGCGTGTTAAGGCATTGTGAAGGGAGGAACGGGACCGGCCGGCGTGAGTGAATCGGGGTTTGAAATCGGAATCGGTCGGTGTGTAAACTGCCGTGCCACAAATCAACGAGGGGTTCGCAAACCAACGAGGAGTCCACAATGGATTTTGCCCTGTTTTCCCACATTCCCTGGCCTGAGAAATATACGCCGAAAGGCCTGTACACGGATTTGACCGAGCAGGCCGTGGTGGGAGAAGAGCTCGGTTTCAAGGGGATATGGCTGGCCGAGCACCACTTCACCCGATACGGGCTGGGGGCGTCGTCGCTGATCATCGCCAGCAACATCGCGGCCCGGACCGAGCGGATCCGGCTGGGGACGGCGGTGCTGATCCCGCCGCTGCACCATCCCGTGCGGCTGGCCGAGGACACGGCCACGCTGGACGTGCTCAGCGACGGCAGGCTGGATGTGGGGTTTGGCCGGGGCGCGGCGTCTTCGGAGTACGCGAATTTCGGCATCGATCACGCCGAAAGCCAGGCGCGGTACCGGGAAACCATCGAGATGGTGGAGGCGCTGTGGACCACCCGGGATTACACCTTTGAGGGGGAATATCACGCCGCGACGCACGTGAACCTGGTGCCGACGCCCCTGCAGGACCCGCACCCTCCGGTTTACGTGGCGGCGACCAGGAGCGCCGAGTCGCTGGACTTCGTGGCGTCAACAGGTCGCCGTCTGATTGTGGGCGTGGTGCTGAACACTGATGATGCGGTGGATCTGTTGGGGCGGTTCCTGGAGCAGACCAAACGGGCAGGGCACAACACCAGCGCATCCGACGTGCCGTTTTTCCGCTATTTCTACGTGGCTGAAACCGAGGAGGAGGCGCACCGGGACGCGCGGGAGGCGTTGAACTGGACGCTGGACATCAACACGTGGCGGCGGGAGTTCTCGGTGGGGAGCGAGGTGTACCACTCGATGGCGGAGTATCTCAACCGGCGCACGGAACTGCCGCCCAGCTACGAGTACCTGGCGGAACACCGGGCGTTCATCGGGTCCCCGGACCAGTGCGCGGCCAAGATCCAGGCGCTGTACGACGCGGGGGTGCGGTATTTCGGCTGCAACTTCGCGTTCGGAGGGCTGGATCAGCGCAAGCAGCTGAAGTCCATGGAACTGTTCGCCAAAGAGGTGATGCCCCGGTTCGCGTAAGCCCGGTTCGCGTGAACCCGGGACGATCAGTCGTTGCCGTTCCCGCTGGCGGACGGAGACGGGGACGGGTCCGGCTGGGGTACCGGCGGGGAGGGCTGGGTCGGCCGGCGGGCGGTCAGGGCGCGGTAGAGGGAGATGAGGACGCCCGTGCCCACGGCGCAGCCCATGGCCAGGTAGGCCCAGCGCAGCCCGGCCATGAAGGCGGTGGATACGCTGGGGTTGACCGCCTCCAGCTTGGGCTCGACGCCGTAGGTTGCCATGGTGGACACCACGATGGTGGTGGAAACGGCGACGCTGACCACGTTGGCGGAGTTGCGGATGAGCTGGGTGAGGGCGGACACGACGCCGTAGCGGCTGCGATCCACCACGCTGATGATGCTGCTGCTGTTGGGAGAGTTGAACACGGCGTTGCCGGAACTCTGCAACATCATGGTGGCGATGACGAACCATACCGCCGAGCGTTCCTGAAGGGCGAACGCGAGCACGAGGGCGCCGGCTGAGCTCATGGCCAGGCCGATCACGGTGAGCGCCTGCCAGCCGAAGCGGTCGGAGAGGCGGCCGCTGGGCGGGCCCAGGATCACCATGCACAGCGCGGCGGGGATCATCATGAGCCCGACCTGCTCCGGGGAATACCCCAGCACGCGCTGGAGATAGAACGGCATCAGGAAGCGCGCGGCGGACGTGCCGAAGAAAGAGAGCCATGCGGAGGCCGCGCCGATCCCAAACACCCGGTCTGCGAACAGGCGCAGGTCCAACATGGGCGAGTCCGTCCTCAACTCCCACCATACAAAGAACGCCATCAGCACGACAACGACCGTTACGCCGACCATGACGGGAGCGGACAGCCAGCCCAGGCTGTTGCCGTTGCCCACCACCAGCAGCAGCACCAGCAGGACGATTCCGGAGACCGCGGCGCCGGCCCAGTCGAAGGTGGCGCTGCGCGGTCGGCCCTGGCCGATGCGGGGCCCCCGTTCCAGCAGGAACCAGGACAACACCAGGACGATCAAACCGGCGGGCACGTTGACGAAGAACACGGACTGCCATCCGAGCCAGGCCACCAGGAAGCCGCCGATGGCAGGGCCGGCGATGGCGCCCATGCCCACTACGCTAAGGTGGGTGCCAAGGGCCTTGCCGCGCTCGGAATCGGGGAACGCGGCCAGCATCATGCCCATTCCGCAGCCCTGAACCATGCCGGCGCCAATGCCCTTGAACACGCGCATGGTGATCAGGACTTCCAATGACGGGGCAAAGGTCGCGCCGAGGGATGCGATCACGAAGATTGCCGTACCGATTATGTACACCCTGCGACGTCCGACCACGTCGCCCAGGCGGCCCATGGGCAGGAGCAGGACGCTGATCACCAGGGCGTAGGCGACCACCACCCACTGGACCGACTCCAGCGTGGCATCGAAATGGGATTCGATGCTGGGGACGGCAATGAGCACACTGCCGTGGTCAACGACGGAAAAGAAGGTGCCCGTGGCGATGGTCCAGAAGTTCCACCACCGGTAGGCGCTGCTGGAGATGATGCGTTGAATCAAAGCGGCTGGATCGGAGGCAACAGTAGCGGCGATAATTGAAACGGCGGCCTACTATCATACTACCGTATTGCGTTTTTGGGCTGTTCTCGTCGAAAAACGTAAGTGTTCAGAGTTGGTGGACCAATTCCACATTCAGCCCGTCATGCTGTCTTTGAGCCGGAATCGGATAAGTCCTCACGTTACTCGCCGATGCCTGTTGGCGGGTTGTTTGGATACCGGCTTTCGCCGGTATGACGGTTTGGGTTTCTGACGGTCATGTCGAGTCTGAGCAATTGCGGCAGGCCCCTCGGTTTGCCGGACTGAACCGTCTACACCGGTGATCCGACGCGGGCCTTACGCCGACGCGGGCCTCACCCTCATGGGCTACGACGAAAACCAAATGGGCCGCCGCCCTCGACCACCACGATCAGGACATCGACGACACCATCAACCTGTTCAAGTGGCTGCGCGGCAAAACCTACACCCTCATCAGGTCCCTGCCCGAATCCACCTGGTCTAACACCGCCTACCACCCGGAGAACGGCGACACCACCCTCGACGATTGGCTCGACACCGACGAGGCCCACGTCCGCGAGCACCTCGAATACGTGCAGCAGAACCTGGAAGCCTGGCAGGTGCAGCGACCGTAAACCCACCTCTCCCTCTGCAACCGATGCCAACGTAGGGGCGACGCATGCGTCGCCCATTCCACTTCGGGCGTACAGACCCCGCGTTGAAAACCCGCCGCCCCCTCTGCTAGACTCGAAGGGCCGCGCTGGGGATTAATCCAGTGGCAAGACGCCTGACTCTGGATCAGGTATCACAGGTTCGAATCCTGT
>JAJDXU010000235.1 GCA_022823105.1 Dehalococcoidia bacterium | reverse complement strand
GACCCTCCGCGATGGCCGTCTTGCCCACGCCGGCCTCACCGATCAGCACCGGGTTGTTCTTGGTGCGTCGGGTCAGCGTCTGCATCACCTGGCGAATTTCCTTCTCGCGCCCCACCACGGGATCCAGCCTGCCCACCCGTGCCAGTTCGGTCAGGTCAACGCTGTACTTCTCCAGCGAACGGTACCGCTGCTCGGCGTTGGGGTCGTCCACCCGGTGCGCCCCCCGCAGTTTCTGCATCGCCTGGTACACCATCTCCTGGTTGATCCCCAGGTCCCGGAACAGCCGGGCCGAATCTCCCGAGCTCTCCCGGGCCGCGGCCACCAGCAGGTGCTCCACGCTGATGAACTGGTCGTGCAGCCGCTGCGCCTCCTCGTCAGACACCTGCAGCATGCGCTGCAGCCGGGGCGTTACAAAGATCTGTTGGGACCCGGCGGTGATTTTGGGCATCCCCTCCAGCGACTGGTGCAGCCGGCTCTTTACCTGCTCGGGGTCAACCCCCAATTCCTGCAGGATGCGCTCCGGTAGCCCGTCCTCCAGGGCAACCAGCGCCAGCAGCACGTGCTCAACGTCCCACTGCGTGTGCTGGTAATTTCTTAAGAGTTCCTGGGAACGCTGCAATGCCTCCTGGGCCTGTCGTGTGAATTTCTCCGCGCTCAATACCATGTCGGTTCTCCCGTTTTTAGTTATCGCCCGATGGGCCTGTGTTGATGTTATGTTGGTGGGCCCTTAGCCTCGCCAGTTCGTGGGTCAACGCCTCCACCTGCGCCTCCAGTTCCCGGACCCGGTCGGCCAGCTTCATCGCAATCTCCGCTCCGGCCAGGTTGGCGCCCATCTCGTCGGTGAAGGTTTTGATCCTCCGCAGCCGTTCTACGTCGGCCATCGAGTAGAGTCGCTGCCGGCCGCCGGATCTCGACGGGTGCACCAGCCCCACCCTTTCATAGTACCGCAGCGTCTGGGCGTGGAGGCCGACCATGCGGGCCGCAACGCTGATCACGAAGCAGGGTTCGGTTGTGAAATCGTTGTGCATTGCCATGGTCAGTTACTCCTCCCCTGCCGCTTCGTGGTCCATGCCGGCGACCCGCATCTGCTCGAAAAGGTCGCGCTCCTGGTCCGTCAGGTCGGTCGGCAGTTTCACGTTGACGGTGGCGTACAGATCACCGCGCCGTTCCGGATCGTTCAGCCGGGCCATGCCCTGGCCGGCCAGCCTGAAACGCCGGCCGTTCTGCGTCTCCGGGGGCAAAGTCAGTTCAATCTGGCCGCGCAATGTTCGCACCTGCGTGGTGCCGCCCAGCACGGCGTCCAGCAGCGGTACGTCAACGGACGTGTGCAGGTCGGATCCCTTGCGTTCAAACCTCCGATGCGGCAACACCGTCACCACCAGGTTGAACTCACCGCTGGAGTCGCCGCCGGCCGCTATGTGCACCCGGCCGCCGTCGGCGATGCCGGGCGGTATCCTGACCTCCAGCCTCCGTCCGTTGGGCAGGTTCACGCGCCGGGTAGTGCCGGCGTCGGCTTCCTCCAGCGTGATGTCCACCGGAATGTCCGCCGGCCGCGGCCGCATGCGTTCGCCAACTCCGCCCAAATCCCCGAAACCTCCCAGTCCACCGAGTATATCCGAAAGCGTCGCTCCGCCGGTGCTGAACGAGAATCCGCCTCGGCCTCCGCCAAAGTCCCGGCCGCCGAAATCCCGGCCGCCGCCGTCCCGGCCCCGGAAAAACTGCGAAAAGTCTCCCCCGCCCTGCTGCTCAAAATGCTCGGCGTGGTGCCACTGGTCGCCGTAGCGATCGTACTTCGCACGCTTGTCGGCGTCCGACAGCACCTCGTATGCCGCGTTGATGGACTTGAACCTCTCCGCCGACTCTCCATCCCCGGGGTTGACATCGGGGTGGTGTTGCCGCGCCAGCCGGCGGTACGCCTGCCGAATCTCTTTCTCATCGGCGGTGCGCGATACGCCCAGTATGTCGTAAAAATCAGCCATTGCGGCTACCATCCTATTAAATTTGCCTATGCACCCATCATAGATGAATGATCGGATAAGGTCAAGAATTACGCGAGGTAATTATCAGATAGTTGACAAAAAACGCTCAACTTTGTATAGTTGCATCAAAGCCGCAAGGAAACGGCGTTCAGACCACCGGCCATCTGGCCGATCAACCTGGAGGAAACAATATGACGATGCAGCGTTTCGACCCCTTCCGTGATATGCGCCACTTCGCCCGCATGATGAACAGCCCCCTCTGGGCCGCCAACCGCTGGGGCGACCCCCTGGAGCAGGAGGTTGAGGGCGCCAGCGAATCCTGGTCCATCCCCATGGACGTGAGCCGCAACGAGAAGCAGCTCACCGTTCACGCCTCCCTGCCCGGCTTCGCCGCCGAGGATGTTGACGTGTCCATCAGCCCGGACCGCGTCCTGGCCGTCAAGGCCTCGCGCAAGACCGAGGTCACCCAGGAGGGCGAGGAGTACCTGATGCGCGAGCGACGCATGGGCAGCTTCTCCCGCGCCATCCGTCTGCCCAGCGACCTGAACATCGACGATGCCGCAGTCGCCCTCGAAAACGGCGTGCTCACGGTGTCGGTTCCCGTCGCCGAGGCCGCCCAGACCCGAAGGCTGCACATCTCCGGCGCCGGAGCGACGGACACCGCGTAATACCTACGGGGCAGGGCTAACCACCCGCGGGGCAGGTTTCAACCTGCCCCGTTTTGTTTTAACGCGCCCGCGAAAAACCCGCCCTGTCCTTCACCGACCTGGCTATTGACTTCACGGAGCAACATGCTATCATTCGTTCCCGCAATCGATTGCAATAACGGAGGTTCGCAAATGTCCGGACACGAATCAGCAGTTTCGCGCCTTCGCGCCCAGGGCTACCGGATGACCCCCCAACGACTTTCCGTCCTGGATATCGTCGCCCGGCGTACCGGGCACGTCGGTGCGGATGAAGTCTGGAGCCTTGCCCGCGAGGAACACCCTTACGTCGACCTGGCCACCATCTATCGCACCCTCCAATGGCTCAAGGGCCTGGGCGTGGTGACCGAGGTCATCATCGGTAACAAGCTGCACTTCGAAATGTCCGACCATCACAACCCCCACAACCACATGGTCTGCTCCGTGTGCGACGGCGTCCAGACCCTTACCCCCGACTACCTGGCCGAATTCAGCCGGCGTCTGGAGCAGGAGTTTGGCTTCTCTCCCAACCTGGACAAC
>JAJDXU010000172.1 GCA_022823105.1 Dehalococcoidia bacterium | reverse complement strand
GGTTTCGAGGTTGACCCCGAGACCACCAAGGCCCAGTGGCGCGAGGCCATCGGCATGATCCCGCGCATGTGGACTGAGGACCCCTTCTCTCACTCCGGCGAGTTCTACAACATCCCGCCGCGCTCCGTGATCCCCAAGCCCGTTCAGGACCCTCACCCGCCCATGTGGATGGCCTGCAGCCAGCCCGCGTCATTCGGCGAGGCCGGCGAACTCGGCGTCGGTGTCCTCTGCTTCAACCTCGGCGGACACGAGCAGCTCGTCGAGCGCGTGCAGATCTACCGGGACGCCGTCGCCAACGCCCATCCGATTGGCAGCATGGTCAACGACAACATCGCCGCCCTCTGCATGGTCCACGTCGCCGAAACCGACGAGGAGGCCTACGCGTCCGCCGCCCACGAGGGCGAATGGTTCGTCGGCAAGGCAGAGGAACTCTACGCTCCCTGGGCTGGCCGCAACGTCCCCCAGAGCTACCAGTTCGCCGTCAACGCCGTCCAGGAAGAGCGCGTCGACAAGACCGCCGATGACCACCTCGCTTCCGGCGCCTTCGCAATGGGCACCCCCGAGACCGTCATCAAGACCCTAGAAAAGTACCAGGAAGCCGGCGTCGACCAGATCCTCTGCTTCATGCAGATGGGCAACCTACCCCACAGCAAGATCATGAACAGCATCCGCCTGTTCGGCAAATACGTAATCCCCCATTTCCTGTAGGCCGACAAAACCCCCGTCGGCGGTTCCTGATCGTTCCGCCGGCGGGGTTTGCATCCTCTATCCATCCCGAGGCGAGATGTGGCAGAATATCAAGTATTACGTACTTGCCTTATCCATAATCCTAGCAACTACAATAGCTTCCACTGCCTTGCAGATCCTTGGTACGACTTTTCCAATCGGGCACCCGGCCAGCACACTGGCCACGAATCTCTCAGGTGTAACGTTAGGAACAATTATCATGGTCATTGGATTTCTGAAAGATAATCGCTTGGAAGAAGAGCGTAAGCGTACGGAGCGACAACGGAAACGCGCTGAGAATGCCGAAGCCGAAATACGCGCGGCCGAGATACGGGCTCATGTTGCTGAGACAACAGCTCAACATGAACGGGAACGTGCAAAACAGCAGCAAGAGCGGGCCGACGTGCTGCTCGAAGAATTGAACCGCGCCCGCGAACGCTACGAAAGAGCGGCCGACGCGATTATCCAGCACCTCCGCGACCAAAAAGGTTCAGGGCTGCCAGCGCCCGATACGGACGAGTAGACTATCCCGGAAGGCCGCGACATCAAAAAAGGGGCGGGTCTCACACCCGCCTCCTGTTTTCGTGGCGAACCTGCGCGCAAGTCAGTCAGACGACGGCAACTGCTTCGCCTCCTGCAACTCCATCGGCTCCCCGTTCAGCCGCAGGTCGCACTTCCCCGCCTTGGTGATCAGTACCGATACGCTCCCGTCCGCAGACGTCAAACGCTTCCCCATCGTCACTTCCGGCGCATCGTCTGCCGGGGTCGCGCCGCCGAAGTCCACTTCCGGCCCCTTGATCTGTAACTCGATCTCGCCGTCGGTCAGGTCCCCGTCTCCGCTGGCCTTGCTTACTATCATTTCCGCCCCGCCGGGGCCCACGTAACGCTGTCCGGTCTTCAGATTCATCTTTCCCGAAACCTCATAATTCCTTAATATGTTGCCGGAATTATAGTCAGCCACATCCCGGAGCGTCAAACTTGCGCCTCCGCCTCATTCGTCGCTATCTGCTGCCCGTCGTCCCCGGTAATGGTGATGTCGCACACGGTCCTCGTCATTGAAGACGACCCTGGAATTGCCCGGGTCATGCGCCTGTATCTGGAGCAGGACGGCCACTGCGTATCCACCGCGTCCGACGGGTTGTCGGGCCTTCAAACCGCCCGCGAGGCCACCCCCGACCTCATTGTCCTTGACCTGATGCTCCCCAAACTCGATGGCCTGGAAATTTGCCGTGCGCTCCGTCAGGAGTCCGAGGTACCCATCATTATGGTCACCGCCCGCGTCTCCGAAGGCGACCGCCTCGCCGGGTTCGATCTCGGTGCGGATGACTACATCACCAAACCCTTCAGTCCCCGGGAGTTGGCCGCTCGCGTCCGCGCCGTCCTGCGCCGAGCCGCGCCGTCAGCCGATGCGCAGCCTCCGCCCGCAATCGAATATGACGGGATGTCAATCGACTTCACGAAGCGGACGGTCGCCGTGGGTGGGCAAAAACTGTCATTGACCCCGACCGAATTCCGGCTGTTGGCGTTGCTGGCCGCATCGCCCGGCCGCCCGTTCACCCGCGACCAGATCATCGACGGCGTCTTCGGCTACGATTTCGACGGCTTCGACCGCACCGTCGACGTCCACGTCGCCAACCTCCGCCGCAAGATAGAGCCGGACGGTCGCAGGTTCCGCTACATCCAGACCGTCCACGGCGTCGGTTACCGTTTCGGCGATGCCTAGGTGGCCTTTCGGCCTTCAGCTGCGGTTGATCCTGGGCTTCGCCGCCGTGTTGGCCTTGTCCATGGCCGCCGCCGCCGTCTGTACCGGTTTCGCCGCCCATCGCGAGGTCTCACACCTCCAGGTGGAACAGGACCGCGTGCGCGCCGGACGTATCCATGCTGCCCTCGCCGACTACTACGAAACCAACGGCGGATGGGGTGGCGCTCAGCCCTTCGTGAACCGTATCGGTTTTCAATCGGAGCGCGAGATAGTGTTGCTGGACGCGGATGGCAACGTCGTCGCCGACAATCGACCATTACGCCGCCGGCACGATGATCGCGGACACCGCGTCCTGTTCAACGCGGCCATCCCCCGGGGTCCTCTCCCGCCGCCGGAGTATTTCGTCCCCATCGAGTCAGGCGATCAGGAGGTCGGGAGCGTCGCCATCGCTGCGGGCCGGCGCGGCCACCCCGAGTTCATCTTTCCCGATGACCATGCGGACGACCCTGTTCATGTGGAGCCCCCGCTGAGCCAGTTCACCGAGCGCGTCAACCGATCGTTAATCGTGGCCGGGATAATTGCCGGCGTGGTTGGCATCATATTGGTGCTGCTGCTCTCCCGCCGGATGCTGGGCTCCATCGGCAATCTCACCTCAACGGCCCGTAGCCTCGGGGCCGGCGATCTCTCCAGCCGCGCAACGGTCCGCGGCAACGACGAGGTTGCCGAACTGGGCCATGCCTTCAACAACATGGCCGACGCATTGCAGAACTCCGAACGCCAGCGCCGGTCCATGGTCGCCGACGTGGCCCACGAACTGCGCACTCCTTTGACCAACATCCAGGGCCACATCGAAGCGATGCAGGACGGCCTGATGCAGCCCGACGCCGAAAACCTCGGCGCCGTCCATCAGCAGACCGTCCATTTGAACCACCTGGTATCCGACCTCCGGCTGCTCGCCGAGACCGAGGCTAGTGAACTGTCCCTCGACATGGAACCCACCTCGATTGCGGAACTGGTGGCCGAAACCACGGCATCCTTCCGTCCCGGCGCCGAGGCCGCGTCGGTGCAACTGACGACCGATGTCGACGACGCACTCCCCATGGTCCGGGTTGACCGGATTCGCATCCGGCAAGCCCTGGGCAACCTCCTGGACAATGCTGTTCGGCATACCCCCGCCGGCGGCGCCGTCACGGTGTCCGCCCAACGCCATGAGGCCGGCATCCGCGTCGCGGTAGCCGACACCGGACCGGGTGTCCCGGCCGAGGCTCTCCCTCACGTCTTCGACCGCCTCTATCGCGTTGACCCGTCCCGCGACCGCGCCACTGGCGGCTCCGGCCTTGGCCTCACCATCACCCGTCAGTTGGTGGAAGCCCACGGCGGCGCCGTGTGGGCCGAAAGCCAGGAGGGCGCGGGCAGCCGTTTCGGGTTCGACTTGCCCATCAATAATGCTTGATAATATCTGAACATCGCCCATTTACCTTGCCTCTTGACGCCGCCGCCCGACGCACTCAACCCATACTCGGCGGCAGTCAATGGAGGCAAAATGCTCAACAGGATTCGCAACATCAGGAAACGCTGGATCGTAATATCCGCCATCGGCGCCTTGCTGGCAATCGGTCTTGTGTCCGGAGCGGTGCTGGCCGCCGATGCGCGGGATGACCTCAGCGACAGCATGCAGTACGACGGGCATCGCCAAGGCGGGAGAGGCAACGGCCATTCGGACGCATTGCTGCTCCGCGTGGCCGATATCCTGGGCATCGAACAGTCGACCCTGGCATCCGCGTTCCTCACTGCCCGGTCCGAGGAGACCGATGCGCGGTTCGCCTCATACACCGGGTTGCTGGTCGCCGGCGGGACCTTGACCCAGGAACAGTCCGACGAAGCCGTCGATTGGTTCTCCGACCGGCCCGAGGGACTTGACTGGGCCACCGAGCGATTGGCGCGCTCGTCCCCGTCCGACCAGTCGACCGCGCGGCTCACCCGTTCCGTATCGTCCGGCGCCCTGACCCAGGAACAGGCGGAATCCATCGCAACCTGGCACGCCGACCGTCCCGAATTCCTGCCTGAGATCACCGCCGGTCGCGAGGGACATACCTGGAATAAACGCGGCGAAATCGGTGAGCGACGCGGACGCCACTGAACCCCTCGAAAAGTTAGCGCGCGGCGAGCGCCGTTCCGTTGCGCCGTGGGGGCGGCCTCAAGCCGCCCCCGATTCGTTTGTGGTAAATTACCGCCATCTCTATCGCCATCCACGCCAATGGGGAGTTTGCCGCTCATGCTCGACTACAAGCCCAACATTGTCCTCTCCGACCCCGAAGAAAATTACCGCGTCGTCGGCACCCGGCCCGTGCGCCACGACGGCCCCGACAAGGTCATGGGCCGCGCCCGCTACGCTGCCGACATCCACCTTCCTGGCATGCTCCACGGCAAGATCTTCCGCAGCCCTCATGCCCACGCCCGCATCCGCGGCATCGACGCCAGCCGAGCCCTCGCGCTGCCCGGCGTCCACGCCGTCGTCACCTCCGCCGACTTCCCCGAGGTCTCCGCCGAGATCAAGGACCAGGAGGAGGGCGCTGCCGTCAACTACGGCTTCTACAGCCGTAATGTGATGGCCCGCGAAAAGGCTCTCTATCGCGGCCATGCCGTCGCCGCCATCGCCGCCGACTCGCCCCATCTGGCCGAGGAGGCCCTCGCCCTCATCGACGTGGATTGGGAGGTCCTGCCCCCGGTCCTGACCGCCGACGAGGCCATGGCTGCCGGCGCTCCCGCCGTCCACGAACGCCTCGCCACCCTGGCCAATCCGGGCCAGCGTTCCGGTGGTTGGCTCGACGAGGATCCCACCGCCGCATCCAACGTCTCCAACCACTTCACGTTCAGCCTGGGCGACCCCGACGCCGGTTTCGCCGAAGCCGATGTCGTCGTGGAACGTGAGTACACCACCCGACAGGTCCACCAGGGTTACATCGAACCCCATTCGGCCACTGCCCGCTGGAACACCGACGACACCGTCACCATCTGGGCCAGCAGCCAGGGCCACTTCGCCCTGCGCGACCATACCAGCCGAATCCTCGGCGTATCCGTCGGCCAGGTCAACGTCGTCCCCATGGAGATCGGTGGCGGATTCGGCGGCAAGGGTCAGGGCGGTTGCTACCTCGAACCCGTAGTCGCCGCCCTCGCCCGCAAGACCGGCCGGGCCGTCAAGATCGCAATGACCCGCACCGAGGTTTTCACCGGCACCGGCCCCACCTCCGGCTGCCGGATCCGGGTCAAAGTCGGCGGCACCCGCGACGGCCGTTTCACCGCTGCCCACGCCACCCTGATCTATGACGCCGGAGCGTTCCCGGGCTCACCGGTGCCCAGCGGTTGCCGCACCATGTTTGGGCCCTATGACGTCCCCAACGGATTCGTCGAGGGCTACGACGTCGTCACCAACGTCCCCAAGGCCGCCGCCTACCGCGCCCCCGGATCACCGGCCGCATCCTTCGCCGCCGAACAGGCCATCGACGAACTGTGCGAGAAGCTGGAAATCGATCCGGTCGAATTCCGCCTCAACAACGCCTGCAAGGAAGGCAGCCGCCAGATTGCCGGCCCCACCTACCGGCGCATTGGTATGGTCGAAGTCCTGCAGGCCACCCAGCAGCATCCCCACCTGGCTTCCCCCGTTCCCGAGCCGTCCGCGCCCGGACGTCTCACCGGACGAGGCATCGCCGCCGGCGCGTGGTTCAACGGCACCGGTCCCGCCAGCGCCGTCGCCAGCGTCATGCCCGACGGCACCGTCAGCCTGATCGAGGGATCTCCCGACATCGGCGGCTCCCGCGCCGCCATGGCCATGCACGTCGCCGAGGTCCTCGGCCTCCCCGCCGAGCGCATCAAGCCGTCCATCGTCGACACCGACAGCATCGGCTACAGCAGCGGCGCCGGCGGGAGCGGTGTCACATTCAAGATGGGCACTGCGGTCTACGAGGCCGGCCAGGATGTCCGTCGCCAGCTGATCGCTCGCGCCGCCCGCATCTGGGATGTCCCCGTTGAGGATGTCGAGTACCAGGAAGACGGCACCCTGGCCCACAAGTCCGACGACGCCCTCCGCATGACCTTCGACCAACTCGCCCGCCGTCTCAACGGCACCGGCGGGCCAATAGTCGGTCGCGGCACCGCCAACCCGGCCGGTGTGGGCAACGCCTTCGCCGTCAACATCGTCGACGTGGAGGTCGACCCCGATACCGGCAAGGTGGAGGTGCTCCGTTTCACCGCCGTCCAGGACTGCGGCAAGGCCATCCACCCCAGCTACGTGGAGGGTCAGATCCAGGGCGGAGCCGTCCAGGGCATCGGCTGGGCGCTCAACGAAGAGTACTTCTTCGACAACGACGGCCAGATGCTCAACTCGTCGTTCCTCGACTACCGGATGCCCACCGCGCTGGATCTCCCCATGATCGACACCGTGATCGTCGAGGTACCCAACCCGGGCCATCCGCTCGGCGTTCGCGGCGTCGGCGAGGTGTCGCTGGTTCCGCCCATGGCTGCCATCGGCAACGCCATCGCCAACGCCACCGGCGCCCGCATGGAATGCCTCCCCATGAACCCCGGCGCCGTCCTCGAAGCCCTCTGGAACCGGAACGGCGGCTAGCGATACGTTTCGCGGTCGATAACGCATTGTAGGGGCGAATGATTATTCGCCCCTGCAATTTTAACCGTCAAGGTCGGTCGAAACCGCCTGAACCGCGGCGTCGATGTCATATCCGGGCAAGTCATCATCGGGTGAAGCATTGGCAGCAACGCCGACTGGGACGAATTCACCATGTCCTACCGTCTTCAGTCGGTCGTTGAACGCCAGAGCCATAACGACGCTATTCACCACTGGTGCCAGTTTTAGAAAACGTTGGAAAAGTCATGGGGTTCCTGCAATCTGCGAGTTGATAACACTCCGCAGGGAGGAACCCCATGAACATCGCAGATTTCATCACCGAACTGTTCTGCAAAATAGACGATCCGCCGGCGGCGGACCCGAGGCTACCCACCACAGCCAAGCCTTCCTCTCCATCAGTGAACTGGTCACCATCGGCGTGCCGCAAGCCATGAAGAACGTTAGCCAACGGGCTTTCTACCACTGGTTCAAAGACAACTACGGCCATCCGTTTCCCTCCGACACTGCCGCACCGCACTCGTCTCAACCGACGGTTGCGGGCCCAGCAACACCGGACCGGCTACTTCCTGGCCGACGCTACCGTGCTGGGCGTGGCGGACAGCTACGGTCCGCCTTTGGCGGAAACTGCGTCATCCGGTTCGAGTAGGAGCCGGACCGGTCAAATCGGCGGGAAGGGGAAGTCCAACCATCGCTGAATCGTGGGAGGAAAGCTCTGCGTCGTCCTCAACAAGTTGGGCCTGGTGGCCGGTTGGAACTGCGCCACTGCCAACGTCCATGACGCGACCTTTCAACCCCTGCTCGCCCACTATGACGGCCAAATTATTATCCTGACCGACACCGGGTTCCACCGTGCCCAGGGCGACCCAGCCAATGTCAAGATCTGTCGTCGGCTCAACTGGAGCGTCCGCATGATCGTGAAGACCGTCTTTTCCATGATGTCGGTGGTCTGGGGTACCAAGACCATGCACCATCGGACTTGGGACGGTTTCGAGGCCCGCCTGGCCTACACCATGGCCGCGTTCAACATCCTGACCCAATGGCATGGCCCGCAACCTGACCGCCAAGGCCG
>JAJDXU010000168.1 GCA_022823105.1 Dehalococcoidia bacterium | reverse complement strand
TCAGGCCGCTGGCATCCTGGGGGACGTTGACACCCACACCGTCGCCGACATCCTCCAGGAACTGCCCGATGCGCACGCCGCCGCCATCGTGGCCGAACTCGACCATCCCGAAGCGGTCGTTCCGCTGCTCCGGTTCCGTCCCGATACGGCCGGCGGGATGATGACCCCGGATTTCCCCCGCGTGCGTAGCGACGTAACGGCCGGCAACGCTTTGGACGCGCTCAGGCTCTTCGGCGAGGACGCGGAGGGTTTCGGCTGGGTCTGCGTCGTCGACCGGGGACAGCGGTTGACCGGCTACGTCAGCATCGCTCAACTGGCGTTGTCCAGCCCGACCCGCACGGTGCAGGATCTGGCGGACCGGTATCAGCATCGCCTGGTGTCGGTGCCCCCGGAAATGGACCAGGAGGAGGTCCACCGGATCATGTCCCGCTACTCGTTCAGCATCGTGCCGGTGGTGGACGCTGAGGAGCGCGTCCTCGGGGTTATCCGGGCCGAGGAGGCCATGCGCGTGGCGGAGGACGAGGCCACCGAGGACATGCTGCGCATCGCGTCGGCGCCGGGCGAGCGGGTGTTCGGTCCGCTGCACCTGTCGGTGCGCCATCGCCTGCCGTGGCTGGTGTTGAACCTGGGCACGGTGCTGGTCGCCGCTGCGGTGGTCAACCTATTTGAGTCCACCATCGCCGCCATCGCCATGCTGGCGGTATTCTTGCCGGTGGTCGCGGGACAGGGCGGCATCGCCGGCACGCAGACGGTGACGCTGGTGGTCCGGGGCATGGCCATCGGCGAGGTGCCGCCCTCGGCCGGACTGCGGCTGCTGGGTCGCGAGGTGCTGCTGGGCCTGATGCACGGTTTGGCTCTGGCCGTGCTGGCCGGCGCGCTGGGCTGGGTCTGGAAAGACAGCCCGGGCCTGGGCGTCGCGCTGGCTGCCGCAATGGTGGGGAACCTGTTGGTGGCCGCGCTCACCGGGGCCGGGGTGCCGCTGCTGCTGCGACGCCTCGGCATAGACCCGGCCGTGTTGTCGGCGGTGTTCGTGACCACGTTCACCGACGTGCTGGGGTTCCTGATATTCCTGGCTGCGGGGGCGTTCTTCGTGATGCGGTTGGGTTGATTTCACGCGTGGCGCTCAGCGAGCGCTGGCGCAAGGCTGCTGACATCAAGTGTTGGCGGCATGAATGATTTTCCGGGCGTCCGGCAACTCATGGGGCGTAAATCGTGTGTGGTCTGCCAAGAATCAAACCATTAAAATTGCATATAATGTGATTGAGAGATAATATTGCGGGCGCAATAATCATTTTGGAGCGGTGAAATGGCCACTGTAGATGCGACGATGGCGCAGACAATTGGATCGTTGGTCGAGGGGCAGCGTCAAATCGAGTCCCGGCTGGATCGACTCGAAAGCAAGGTTGACCGATTGATTCGGGTGGGAATGGGCTTGCTGGGAGCGATCATCGCCTCCATCGTGGTGACGGTCATTCGCTGACTTGTAATTGGTGAAAATTCGCGTCCGCTTGCGGCGCGAAAACCGCCTTCCTGGCCGGGATTTTAGCGCCGGCGACAGGAGGATTGCCGCCACCTCAGCGCTGCTGAATCGCCCGCTTCTCTCCCATGATCGCGACTTCGGCGATCTACTGGGATTGGAGGTCGTCCGCTCCAACAGCAACGGCTGAAAACCCGCAACTTTGCCATAAACATGCCGCGCGTTCGCCTTGCCACAACCCCCGGCGGTACATTACCATTGGCACATTGTTGCACGCCGTGGGCAAGCGCCGGACGGAACGAGCGTGGACGGAAATAGACCATTTGTGTTTGGGTGGTAGGGAATGATAAAACTCAACATTACACTCCCGTCGGGCGCTCAGGTGTCCATTGAGGCCGACGATAAAGACCTGGTGCGCGAGGTCCTTTACTCTGCGATGCCGCATCTAAACGGGACGGCGCATCCATCGAACGGAAACGGGAACGGAACCGCCAACGGGGACGCCATAGTCGACGCGCCCGCCCCGGCCGCTCCCCAGAATGGGTCCCTGACCAACGGACACGCCATCACCCCGGCGCCCGTTGCTAACGGCTCGGATGGCGCGCGCGACGCCACCAACGGGGCCTCCAACGGAGCCGCAAACGGCAACTACGCGCCCGCTCCGACGGCCACCGTGACCACCGTCGTGGACCGCCAGCCGGAGACGCCTGCGCCATCCCGGGTCGCCCCCGTTGCCTCCGCGCCGGCGTTCATGCCGTCCACGCCCGACGAGCACGAATACATCGCGTTCTGCCAGCGCGTCAATCCTCTCGGCGACATGCGGCGCGTGGTAGTGGCCGCCGAGGCTGCCCACCGGCACCTGGCGGTGCAGAGCGTTGACCCCGACGAACTGGAGCGACTGTTCACCCTGGCCGGATGGCCCATCCCGCACAGTTTCGTCCAGACTCTGCGCAACGCCGCCCGCACCAAGTTCCGGTGGCTGGAGCGGATCCCCGGCAAGCCCGGACACTACCGCGTAACCGATACCGGTCGCAAGATAGTACTGGGCGAAAACAGCCCCGCCCGCAGGAGTCCGCAGGTCGAAGCTGAACCGGAAGCCGAAGACCAACCGCAGGATTAGCGCCACCCGGTTCCCGTTTCCCAACCGGCCGGGGCGAACGCCGTTTCCACTCTCAACCACCGTCCCTCCGGCTTGCTCTCGTGCATGTTCCGAGCGTGATCTGGCGTCCGTCCGACGCTCCGGCATGAGCGCGCCCCCGGCTTCTCGGGGAGTTCAGTCCGCCGCCCTCTGCTAGAATGACCCCGGCCGGCCCGACGGTTGGGCGCGGCGCACCCGTACTCTGACAGGAGATAATCAACCATGGCAAAAGTAGGATTTATCGGCCTGGGCACCATGGGCGCCAGCATGGCCTACAACTGCCTCAGTGGCGGCAACGACATGGTCGTCCACGACATCCGCCGCGAGGCCGCCACCCAGCACCTGGAGGCCGGCGCCACGTGGGCCGACACCCCGCGCGAGGTCGCCGAGTCCAGCGACATCGTGTTCACCTCGCTGCCGGGGCCGGTGGAGGTTGAAGCCGTTTCGCTGGGCGAGGACGGCATCATGTCCGGCATGGCGGCGGGCAAGACCTATTTCGACCTGAGCACCAGCTCGCCGACGCTGATCCGGCAGATTCACGACCGGGTCGCGCCCCAGGGCATCAACGTGCTGGACGCCCCGGTGAGCGGCGGCCCGGCCGGCGCGGCCAGCGGCCGTCTGGCGATCTGGGTCGGCGGCGACAAGGCGGTATTCGACCAGCACAAGGCCGTTCTGGACTCCATCGGCGACGCCGCCTACTACGTGGGGCCCATCGGCAGCGGTTCGGTGGCGAAGCTGGTCCACAACTGCGCCGGCTACATTGTGCAGACTGCCCTTGCCGAAGTGTTCACCATGGGCATCAAGGCCGGCGTGGATCCGCTGGCCCTGTGGCTGGCGGTGCGCAAGGGCGCCGGCGGACGCCGGGGGATGTTCGAGGGCCTGGCCCAGCACTTCCTGATCAACGACTACGACCCGCCGGACTTCGCCCTGCGCCTGGCCCGCAAGGACGTTGACCTGGCGGTGGCCGTGGGCCGCGAGTTCGATGTGCCCATGAAGCTCGCCAACACCACGCTGGCCGAGATGACCGAGGCGCTCAACCGCGGCTGGGCCGGCCGCGACTCCCGCGTCGCCATGCTGCTCCAGTCGGAACGCGCCGGCATCGACGTGGCAGTCGATCCCGCCGACCTGCAACGCGCTCTGGAGGAGCAGGGCGGGTAGGCAGTGAGTGGGTATAATGAGGATGGGCAGCATACGCTCAGGATAACCTCATGATTATCACCCGCCTGAAACTGGAAAACTGGCGCAACTTCACGGAAGTTGACATTCCCCTGAGCGACCGCGCATTCATCATAGGCCCCAACGCGTCGGGCAAGTCCAACTTGCTCGACGCCATACGATTCCTGCGGGATGTTGCAAAGCGAGAAGGCGGCGGCTTGCAAGTTGCTGTGCGCCGTAGGGGAGGCGTCCGTCAGTTGCGAAGCTTGGCGGCCCATTCCGGCTCTGGAGTTTGTATTGGAGTACATCTGGCCAATGACGACGAAGCGCCGGTACATTGGACTTACCGTTTGGCTTTCAGTGTTGAGCGATCCGGCAATCATCGTATCTTGGTTCAAGAGGAGACCGTCGAGCGCGATGGGGAATTGTTACTATCTCGCCCAGATGCGGAAGACAAGAAAGACCAAGAACGCTTGACTGCTACCGCTCTTGAGCAAATCAACGTTAATCGTGAATTTCGCGAAGTTGCAGAGTTCTTCAACGAAATAACGTACCTGCATTTAGTGCCGCAAATGGTTCGCCACGGCGCTGAAATTGCAGGTAACCGATTGGAGAATGATCCATTTGGCCAAGGCTTTCTTGAAAGGATAGCCACCACCAACGCCAATACTAGAAAAAGCCGTTTAAATAAAATTGCACATGCTCTATCCCATGTCGTCCCACAGTTGGAAGAAATCGCTTACGAGCGCGACTCCAACAACGGTCAGCCACACCTGAAAGCGCGATTCCAAAATTGGAGGGCTAATGACGTGTGGCAGAGGGAAGATCAATTTTCCGATGGCACATTGCGTTTGATCGGATTGTTCTGGTCTTTGCTCGATCATGGCGGCTTATTGCTTTTGGAAGAGCCTGAGATTTCCCTGAATCGTGACATTATTTTGAGGCTCGCAGGCCTGATTTATAGCTTGAGCCGACCGGTTCGCAGGCGCAGGGATGGTGGACGGCATCGCGAGCGTCGACAAGTCATACTCACGACGCACAGTTCGGATCTGCTATGCGATCAAGGTATAGATGGGTGGGAAGTGTTCTACATTACACCAGGTAAAGACGGATCGACCGTAACGGCTCTGGCCGAAGATCCGGGTACGCGCGAGGCGTTGAGAGCAGGGGTTATGCCTGGTGAGATAGCCCCGTTCCGAAATAAGGGCTTTCAGATCCCTATGGGCTTAGGGCTAACGGGCTAACGATCAAATGGTCGCCATTGGTGTGGAGGATGTGGTATCCGAAGCAGTCGCTCAGCGTCTCCTGCTTCAGTACGCGCCAGAAATCGAGTGGACTCAAACTTTTGGGCTGACTGGGTATGGCGAACTCAAGCGCAAAATGCCGACATTCGACAAAATTGCTCAATATCGAGAGCCGATGTTGGTAATAACCGACCTGGATAATCCAATGATATGCCCGGTTGATTTTCGGTCAAACTGGTGCCAAGGACTACAGATGCCGCCGAGCTTTGTGTTCCGCATTGCGGTGACGGAAATCGAATCTTGGTTATTGGCGGACCGTGATCATATTGCGCAATGGTTGGGCATCTCTGTCGCCCACGTTCCACTTGAGCCCGAAACCATTGACGAGCCCAAGGAATGTTTGGTTGGTCTGGCTGGCCGCAGTCGCAACCGAGGCATCCGACAAGCTATGGTGCCAACGGCAAGAAGCGCCAGGAGTACAGGACCGGGCTACAACGAGTGCGTTAGCGCGTTCGCTGATCGAATCTGGAATCCCGAAGTCGCGCGTGCTGTTGCGCCCAGCCTCGACCGAGCCATCATCCGCATTAGCGAGTTGGGGCGGTTCTAGCCGCCCTAATCCGCTGCCGCCGGTTCCCAGCGCAGCACCGGCCTGCGAGCCGCCGTGGCCTCGTCGAGGCGAGACACCGGCGTGTTGTGCGGCGCGTGCTGCACCGTTTCGGGCTCGTTGGTCGCCTCAGCGTCGATGGCGCGCAAGGCGTCGATGAAGGCGTCCAGCGTCTCCTTGGTCTCCGACTCGGTGGGCTCGATCATCAGCGCCTCGTGCACGATGAGCGGGAAGTACATCGTCGGCGCGTGGAACCCGTAGTCCAGCAGGCGCTTGGCGACCTCCAGGCCGCTCACCCCGCGCTCGCGTTGCAGGTCGGCGGAGAACACCACCTCGTGCATGCAGGTGCGGTCGTAGGGCAGCGCGTAGATGTCCTTGAGCTCGTGCATGATGTAGTTGGCGTTCAGCACGGCGTTGCCGCTGATGGACAGCAGGCCGGCCGCGCCCAGCGTGCGGATGTAGGTGTAGGCCCGCACCAGGACGCCGAAGTTGCCGTGGAACCCGCTGATCTTGCCGATGCTCTGCGCCGGCTCCGATAGCGAATATTCTCCCGCGTCGTTCCTTTCCACCACCGGCGCGGCCAGGTACGGCGCCAGGATCTCGCCGCAGCACACGGGACCGGCGCCCGGACCGCCTCCGCCGTGGGGCGTGCTGAAGGTCTTGTGCAGGTTCAGGTGGCAGACGTCGAAGCCCAACTCGCCCAGCTTGGCACGCCCGAGCAGGGCGTTCATGTTCGCGCCGTCGCCGTACACCAGGCCGCCGCACTCGTGGACCACCTGGCACACCTCGAGGATGTGGCTGTCGAACAGGCCCAGCGTGCTGGGCAGGGTGATCATCACGCCGGCCAGGTCGTCGCCGGCGATCTCGCGCAGGGCCGCCAGGTCGGTGTTGCCGTCGGCGTCGGATGGGATGGTCACCACGTCGAAGCCGGCCATCGCCGCCGAAGCGGGGTTGGTGCCGTGGGCGCTGTCGGGTATGCCCATCTTGGTGCGGCCCGAGTCGCCCCGCGCCAGGTGGTAGGCCCGCATCATCAGGACACCGCCCAGTTCGCCGTGCGCGCCGGCCAGGGTGGCCAGGCTGGTGGCCGACATGCCGGTGACCTCGGTGAGGAACTCCTGCAACCGGTACAGCAACTCCAGCGCGCCCTGAGACTGCTCGGCAGGCTGCTGCGGATGGATGCCGGCGAACCCGGGCAGGAACGCCACCTCGTCGTTGATCTTGGGGTTGTACTTCATGGTGCACGACCCCAGCGGATAGAAGTGGGTGTCGATGCTGAAGTTGAGTTGGCTCAGCGCGGTGAAATACTGCACCACCTCGGGCTCCGACACCTCGGGCAGCGGCAGCGATTCGCGGATGTACGCGGCATCCGGCAGGGGCGCGGCCGGCACGTCCAGCGCCGGCGTGATTACCCCCGCGCGGCCGGACACGCTGCGGTCCATGAGCATTCGGGTGGTGTCGCGGTTTCCGCCTTTGTTCAGCATTTCAGGTTTTCTCCGATGGGATGTTGATGGGAAGCGGGCGATAATCAGGCGATTTCCGCGAGCGCGGAGACCAGTCTGTCGATCTCGGCGCGGGTGTTCATCTCGGTCACGCACAGGAGCATCCCGTTATCAAACCGGTCGCTCACGTCCAGCCCGCCCAGGATGTTGTGCTCCATGAGTTGCCGGTTGACCTCGGCCGGCGCCTTGGGGCATGACACCACGAACTCCTGGAAAAACTGGCTTGACTGGGGCAGGGAGTAACCATCCAGCTTGGCGATGGCGTCGGCAGCGTAGTGCGCCTTGTGGTAGCACAGTTCGGCCACCTGGCGCAGACCGTTCCGCCCCATGGCGGCCAGGTATATCGAGGATGCCAGGGCGTACAGGGCCTCGTTGGTGCAGATGTTGGAGGTGGCCCGTTCGCGCCGGATGTGCTGCTCGCGGGTCTG
>JAJDXU010000271.1 GCA_022823105.1 Dehalococcoidia bacterium | reverse complement strand
GCAGGCCGGGGAGATACGCGGACAGCACGTTTGGCTGCCTCAAGGGCTGGTCGAATCCCTCGAGCAGCTGGCTGACGGTGCGGAAGTGCTGTTCGGCCAGGACCTCGGTGGGGGCCATCAGAGCGGATTGCCGGTGGGCCGATGCCACTGCGAGGGTGGCGGCGAGGGCGACGAGGGTCTTGCCGCTGCCGACCTCGCCCTGGAGCAGGCGGCTCATGGGCGGCGAGCCGCGGGCCATGTCCTCCAGGATTTCGGCGACGCAGCGCAGTTGGGCGCCGGTGGGAGTGAAGGGCAGGCCGGTGAGAAAGCCGTCGACGGTGGGGGCATGGTACTTGATGGGCATGCCCACGGCGTTGCGCTCGCGGTGGCGCCGGCGTCCCAGGATGGCGAGTTGGAAGGCAAGGATTTCGTCGAAGGCCAGGCGACGGCGGCCGCGATCGGCGGAGGAGGAATCCGAGGGATAGTGGACGTCGCGGATGGCGTCGGGCAGGGGAGCAAGTCCGGTGCGTTGCAGCACGTCGTCGGGCAGGGTTTCGGGGACTGAGCCGGCGGAGCGGGTCACGGCCTGCCAGGTGAGGCTGCGGAGGTTGCGGGCGGTCATGCCCTGGGTGAGGCGATAGACGGGGGTGATGCGACCGGCGTTGAGTGGCGGCTGGCGTGGGGTCACCACGTCGTATTCGGGGGACGACATGGACAGGCGGCCGCGGTGGATGTCCACCTTGCCGTTGACGACCATGCGGTCGCCGGGTTTCAGAGAACGGGCGAGGTAACCCTGGCCGAACCACTGGAGCTCGAGGTGTCCGGTGTCGTCCTTTAGGACGGCCTCGGCGAGCTGGAGGCGACGCTGGCCCACGTTGGCGGAGCGGATGTCGACCAGTTCACCCTCAACCGTGAAGGCGCCGCCGGGGTAGAGGTCGGCGATGCTGGCGATGTCGGCACGGTCGTCGTAGCGGCGGGGGAGCGTGTAGAGGAGGTCGCGGACGGTGCGGACGTCGAGTTGCTCGAGACGTTGGACGGTTTTGCCGTCCATGCGTCGCAGGGATGACACGGGCTGGTCCGGGTCGATGGGGTTGGTGCCGGGCGTCGGCGGCGCTGGAGGTCGACGGCGGAAACGGACGATGGACGTGGCTGCGTCGGGAGAGAAGAGTCCGGGGGCGGCGGGTTGTCCTTCGACAGGCTCAGGACGAGCGGGGGGTGCAGGGTCGGGATGAACGGAGGGAGTGGGCCCAGGTTGATCGGACGGTACGGGACCGGGGTGAGTGAAAGGGGCGGGCCCGGGACGAGCGGCAGAGACGGGCTCGGGATCAGCGGGTTGGTTGGATTGAGAGGGATCGCTGGCGGCTATGGGTTCGGATGGTACGGGAGGCGCCGGGGATTCGGGAGGGCCGGCTACGTTGCCATCCAGGGCGGTCTGCCAGGCGGCGACCCAGGCGCGGCGCTGGTCGGGGTCGAGTTCGCGGTAGGGCCGGTCGATTAGCTGGGTCGCGCGACGGTCGTCGGCCAGGTACGCGCGGAGGTCGGGTTCCCAGCGTTCGATGAAGCGGCGGATGCCTCCGCTGACAGCGTTGTCGGCGTAACCCTTGTGGGCTTCAAGGGCGAGGATTTTGCGGAGGGCGTCGCGCCAGACCGGTTCGTTTTCGCGGCGATTGGGGTCCATTGACTGGATTATACGCCGTTGGGTGAATAGCTCGCGCCGTTTCCGTCAGGGCTATCGCATATGAAATCACTCACCTGTCATTCCGGCGAAAGCCGGAGTCCAGAACCTGCGAATAGCTTGATATTCCCATGGAAACAGCCGACTTCGGTCAATGGATACCGGCTTTCCCCGGTATGACGATACTAAACCGTTCATGTGCGATAACCCTGCCGTACCCGTCGCGGGGTGAACGACGGGGCGGTGTGGTTGGCATGGGTTGGGGGCGAATGATTATTCGCCCCTACCATTGCCATCTCGGGCGGTGCGAGTACCCGCAACCCCGGCGGGAGAAGCGCCTGGCGAGCGCATCCTTGGATTAGCGCGTCCTTTGACTAGCGCACTCTTCGACCAGCCCATGATGAGCGGAGGTGACGGAGCAGGTCTCTATGGGAGGGTGGAGACGGCGATTGCGCCGGGGCCGACGTGGGTGCCGATGGCGGAACCGATCTGGACGGTGTAGGTGTTTTCCGGATCGGCGAGGTCGGAGAGGCGGCTGCGCATTTCCTCGGCGTGAGCGGCCTCGGTGGTGTAGGCTACGCCGAGCTTGGACACTGTGTCGGAGCGTTCGCGTACCAATTCCTCAAGGCGTTGCAGTCCGCGACGGACGTTGCGGGGCCGGTCGACGGGGAGGACCTCGCCGTTGGCGACGCTGAGGATGGGCTTGACCTTGAGGATGGAACCCATGAAAGCCTGGGCCTTGCCGATGCGACCTCCCTTCTGGAGGTATTCCATGGTGTCGACCATGACGAGGCCGTAGCCGTCTTCGGCACGCTGAGTGGCGGCGGCGATGACGGATTCGGCGGTGGCGTCGGGAGCGGAGGCGTCTTCGGCGGCGGCGATGACCTGCAGCATGTGGCCGAGGGAGACGGTCTGTGAGTCGATTATGGTAACTGCGCCATCGTCGAACTGGGCGGCGGACTGGGTGGCCGAGTTGTGGGTGCCGCTGAGCAGGCGAGAGACGGTGATGCAGACGACCTGATCGCCGGCGTTGACCAACGGCTCAAACGCCACGGTGAAGTCGCCGGGGGGTGGCTGGGCGGTGGTGGGGAGTTGAGCCGAGGATTGGAGACGCTGGTAAAACTGTGTGGGATTGATGTCGATGCCCTGGCGGAAAGACACCTCGCCGAACATGATGTAGACGGGAATGACCGTGATGCCCAAGCGTTCGACGATGTCGCGGGCGATGTCGCAGGTGCTGTCGGTTACGATTTTGACTGCCATGATTAGTGCTCCAGTTATTCCCAAGGGTGGCCTGGGGATTTATTGGGGGGGTTCCCAAAGTCTTCCTGTGGAGGGTTTGGATTCCCGCGTAAGAGAGGATGGCGAATTTGCAGGAGGAGATGGCGAGCGGCGGGACAGGAGAATTACGCAGGCGCTCAGGTGAAATAGTCGGCAATTATTCTACGGATACGAGGTAGGGGTAGTAGGGTTGGCCGCCGGCATAGAGATCGACCTCTGCGCCATCGTAGGTGGATTCCAGGGTTTCCTGGAGGAGGGTGGCGCGTTCCTCATCGACGGCTTCGCCCCAATACAGGGTGATGATGCTGTGATCGTCGACCGAGGAATGGGGCAGTCCGTCCTGCACGGCGGTTTCAGGGTCGGCGGCGAGGGCGACGAGGCTGCCGTTGAGGATGGCCATGAACTGGCCTTCGCGGACCTGCTGGCCGTCTACGACGGAGTCCCGGACGGCCTGGGTGACCTCGAGGGTTTCGATGGATGTGGCGGCCTGATCCATGCTGGAGATGTTGTCGGTGACGGAGATCTCGGGGTTGAAGCCGAGCATGGCGGCGGTGCCCTCGGGCATGGAGCGGGTGTTGACGACGTGCAATTGGACGCCCTCGGTATCGGCTTCGGCGGCCTGTCCCGCGGTGAGGATGATGTTGCGATTGTTGGGCAGGACCACTACGTCGGTAGTGCCGGCGGAAAGGGCGGCGTCGATAATCTCGCTGGCGCTGGGGTTGAGGGTCTGGCCGCCGGGTACGATGGCCGCGCAGCCGGCGTCCTGGAACAGGGCGGCGAAGCCGGGCCCGGAGGCGACGGCGACTACGGACACTCCGGGGCGGATCTCGGTGGGCCGGGCGCGTTCGCGGTGTCCGGTGGTCCAGTCCCGGTTCTGGAGGCTCATGTTGTCGATCTTGACTTCGTCGAGATCGCCGTAGCCGACGCCAAAGGTCAGAGCCGCGCCGGGGTCCTCGGTGTGGACGTGGACGCGGACGGCTGAACCGCCGCCGATGATGACGGTGGACTCGGCGATGGCGTCGAGGCCGGCGCGGAGGACGTCGACGCTGAGTTCGCGGCCGTGGATGACGAACTGGGTGCAGTAGCCGAACTCGCTCTCCTCGTGGGTGTCGAGGAAGTCGCTGTCGATGGACACGGTGGATGTCTGCGTCGGGTCGATGAGGTTGCCCATGCTGCGGAGGCCGAGGTCGTGGGCCTGGCCCATGTCGCCCTGGAGGTGGCGGAGCGCGCCGCCGATGATGGCGACGACGCCGAGGCCGCCGGAATCGACGACGCCGGCTTCCTTGAGTACGGGGAGTTGTTCGGGAGTGATGGCCAGGGCCTCGATTGCGCCGTCGTAGGCGACCTGCCACAGGGCGACCACGTCGCGTTCGCCGGCGTCGTTGGCGCGGATAGAGGCGTCGGACGCGCCGCGGATGACGGAGAGCATGGTGCCCTCGCGGGGCTGGCTGACGGCTCCGTAGGCGGAATCGGTGGCCGAACGGAAGGCGGCGACGGCGTCGGAGGTCTCGATGGTCACGGAGCCGGCGACGCCGTCGGCGAAACCGCGCAGGAGTTGGGAGAGGATGACGCCGCTGTTGCCGCGGGCGCCCCAGAACGCGCCGGTGGCGATGGACTCGGCGACATCGCCGGCGGACTCCAGGTGGGAGTCCTTGTTCATCTGTTCGATGCCGGCGCGGAGGGTGAGGAGCATGTTGGTGCCGGTGTCGCCGTCGGGGACGGGGAACACGTTGAGGGCGTTGGCGGCGTCGCGGTAGAGCTCCATGTAGGAGGCGGCGCCGAGCATGGCCTGACGGAGGTCGGAACCCTGGAGAACGGTGGTGCTTGTGGTCATCTGACTGTTCTATGGTTATTGGGATTGGCAGAGTATAGCACGGGGGTTTTCCCGCATGGATGGACGGGATGGGCAGGATTTTGGCAATGGGGATGGCAGGTGGGATCGGCGTGGGGACTCATCTGAGGCATCGAGATCGCGCGACTGCGGTCCGGTGGTGGTTCGACAGGCTCCCGCCAAAGGCGGACGTTCCGCACCATGAGCGGAGTGGGTGGTTGGTGAGCGAGTGGACGACGTTGTGGTTGGCGGGCGAGCGACGGGTTCACCGGTCGCGTTCGAGCTCCTCCTGGATTACGGGGAGTTGGGTGGCGAGGCCGACCACATCCTCGACATCCAGTTGGAAAGCGATCCCGGCTCCGCGTTCGGTGTCGAAATGTCCGGCGTCGCGGATGCGTTCCAGGATGTCTCGGGCGCGGGTTTCCAGGACCAGGAAAAGGGCGACGTTTCGGGTGCCTTCCAGGCGGAGCCCAAGGAAGGTCTTGCCCGGCAGCAGGCCCTCGCCGCGGGCGGTGGTGATGATGGTGGCGCCGGTCGCGCCGCCGGCTCTGGCAGCCTCCACCACGACGTCGGTTTTCTCGTCGCTGACCAGTGCGACGACCAGCTTGAGTTTCATGGCTCAACCTCCTCTGTGGCGCCGGCGGACCTCCATCGATTCCACCAGGATGCCCCCAGGGCGTAGCCCAACACGGTCATTATAGGAAACACGCTGGCGAAGGCAATCAGGCCGAAACCCTCAATGAGCGGGTTGCGTCCGGGGATACTGGCGGCGAGCCCCAGGCCCAGGGCGGCGACCACCGGCACGGTTACGGTCGACGTGGTGACCCCGCCGCTGTCGTAGGCCAGGGGAATGATGGTCCGGCTGGACCGGAACGTCTGCACGATGACGATGGCGTAGGCGGCGATGATGTACCAGGGCAGCGGAGTTCCGGTTACGATGCGGAAGCACCCCAGCGACACGCCGATGGCGACGCCCACGGCCACGGCGATCCGCAGGCCCCAGGCGTGGATTGTTCCGCCGGACACCTCCTCGGCCTTGAGGGCCACGGCGATGAGCGACGGCTCGGCCACCGTGGTTGCAAAGCCGATGGCCGCTCCGAAAGCGTAGACCAGCAGGTAGTCGCGCCAGTCCACTCCGCCGGCGGCGCTCAACGCGTTGGTCGCCGCATGAGCGGTGAGTTGACGGGCCATGGTTTCACCGATGGGGAACAGGGCGTTTTCGAGGCCCACCAGGAACAGGGCGAGGCCCAGCAGGACGCACACCAGCCCGGCCGCCATCCGGCGCAGGTTGGGCAGCCGGCGACGCAGCACCAAAAGCTGGAACAGGGTCAGGACGGCGACGATGGGGGCCACGTCCAATACCGTGGACAGGAGGGCCGGGGGCAGGGTGTGCAGGAATTCGATCATCTTGCGTCGATCATCCGGTCTCGATCATCCGGTCTCGATCATCCGGTCACGATGCCATAGCCCATCACGCAGATCATGGGCGTGAGGCTGGCGAAGGCGATCAGGCCGAACCCGTCCACCATGGGGTTGCGCCCGTGGATTGACGCGGCCAGTCCCACGCCCAGCGCGGTGACCAGGGGCACGGTGATGGTGCTGGTGGTAACGCCGCCGGAGTCGTAGGCGATCCCGATTATTTCGTCGGGCGCGACGAGGGTCATGGCGGTGACCAGCAGGTAGCCGCCAATGATCAGTCGGTGGATGGGCCAGCCCTTCAGGATGCGCAACACCCCCAGGACGATGGCCGCGCCGACGGAGACCGCCACGACCAGGCGCAGTTCCAGTGCGTAGGAATTGCGGGCCTGATCGCTGTCGGCAATTGCGCCGGCTGCCGACGCAACTTCGGCGGCCTCGGCGGCGACGGCGATCAGCGCCGGCTCGGCGACCGTCGCGCCGAAACCGAGGCAGAAGGCGAAGGCCAGGAGCGCGGTCAGGCTCCCCTTGTTGGCGAACCCCCGGGCCAGAACTTCGCCGAGGGGAAACAGTCCGCTCTCGAGTCCCTGAACGAAAAGCGCCAGGCCAAGGCATACGCAGAGCAGTCCGACGAGCACGTTTCCCAAGTTGGGGAAGGGTTGCTGCAGGACCACTATCTGGAAAAATGCGATGACCAGGACGATGGGAGCGAGGTCGCGCAGGGTTACGACCGCCCTCCGCAACACCGGATTGAGGAGCCTGGCGGAATTTCTCACTTCGGTTCCGCCCATCGGCTATGGAGCGCGGGAACCGGGGCGGCGGCGAACGCGCTCACCATTGTCGGGCGGATCCCCTTCGCGTTCATTGGAGACGGAAAAACGCGGCTAGCCTGATGATTCAACGGCGCCTCGCCCGGCAACGGAATGCCCGCTCCCGTCTGGCCATGGAGGATTGTGCAGCAAGGTTGCATATTTCATGGCTTCCCGTGCATGTCAGACCAATCTCCGGGCCGGGGTGCGTATGACGTTGCCAGCCTACCGTGCATCGCGTTTTCTACCCAAGGAGGGGCCACGCGGGTTTCGCCGTTTGTGTCGCAATCCAATGCATCAAGGGTCGGAATCGGAGCTTGTTGGGCCGACCACACCGTAGGTAACCGTTCCAAT
>JAJDXU010000165.1 GCA_022823105.1 Dehalococcoidia bacterium | reverse complement strand
TGGCGGGCGACGCCCTCGTTGTCGAGGATGCCCATCCGCTCGGCGATGCGCGCGGCGCCCATCATGCCGACGGAGACCGCCTCGCCGTGGAGGTAGTCCTCGTAGCCGGTCACGGCCTCGATCGCGTGGCCGATGGTGTGGCCGTAGTTGAGGAGGATGCGGATGTCGAGGGTCTCGCGCTCGTCCTGGCTGACGATGTCGGCCTTGATGGCCATGCTGCGGCGGATGACCTCGGTGGAGATTTCGGGTTCGACGTCCATGAGGGCTTCGGCGTGCTCCTCAAACACGTCGACAAGGGACGGGTCGAGGATGAGGCCGTGCTTGATGGCCTCGGCCCAGCCCTCGGCGAGTTCGCGCTTGCCGAGGGTGGCGAGGGCCTGGACGTCGGCGAGGACGGCGCGGGGCTGATAAAAAGCGCCGACCATGTTCTTGGCCTGGGGCAGGTTGACGGCGACCTTGCCGCCGATGGAGGCGTCGACCATGGCAGCCATGCTGGTGGGGACCTGGACGAATGGGACGCCGCGCAGGAACGTGCTGGCGATGAATCCGCCAAGGTCGCCGCAGACGCCGCCGCCGATGGCGATGATGGAGTGGCCGCGTTCGGCTTTGAGGCCGACCAGCCACTCGTAGATTTCCTGGGCCTGCCGGAATGACTTGCTGGTTTCGCCGGCGGGGATGACGAAGCAGTGGGCGGCGATTCCGGCGCGCTGGAGGGCCCACTGGGCGTTGCGGCCGTAGGGTCGCATGACGTTCTCGTCGGTGATGATGTAGGCGGTGTCGCCGAGGCCGAGTTCCTTGATGTGCTCACCGAGGCGGTCAATGACGCCCCAACCGGCGATGACGGGGTAGCTGCCTCCGGAGTGGTGGACGGTTGCGGCGAGGTCGGGGTTGGTCATGTTTGGTGCTCCTTTGGCGGAAACCGCCGGGACTGATCAAGCTAGGTACTGGCCCCACTGCCGTAGTGCCAAGGCTAAACTCTGATCAGCCCACTCCGTGAATCTCGGAATGATAGCTTCGGGCATGTTCTCCCAAGTGAAGGTGAAAGGTTCCGGGGTACAGTTAATGGAGGAAAGCGGTTCTTGCTCTTCAGATTGCTCAGCGCTGGTGTCATAGTAGTGTTCGATCAATGCAAATGCTGTCGCAGCCATGATGCCAGTCAATTGGCGCCCAGTGTGATGCAACGACACCACGAAAACGAGACGTGACTGCTTCGCCATATGATCTGGCGTCAGGGTGAGTCTGACAAAGAACCTGGCTTCGTTGAAATTAGCCCAATGCTTGGCGTTCTTGGCAGTTTCTTCAATCTGCCACCGATACCAGTGTTCCTTGTCTCCCGGACCCCCTGTGATGACTTGGTACTCTACGGTTCGCTGGATCTGCCGCAAGCGTGATGCAATCTGGGTGCCCCGCTCCGTCAGCAGAGCCGCGGCACGTTCTTGAAATGCAACGGCGACTGTGTTGACCAGGCGCAAGTGGGCTTCTCGGTCACCGTTTCGGTGTTCGATTTGTTCGACTATATGGTGGAGCACCTGCTCAAAAGAGCCGGTTGGTCCGGCGAAATCGGATTCACCGAGAGCTTCGAATATCATGCGTTTTTCTAATCTGACTAAAAGGTCAACCAATGGCACCAAGTTGCCCCTGTCGGCCGTTCCAAGAGCGCTAATGTATTCGCCCCGGTCATCCCTTTGTACCACAACAGGCAGATAATCTTCCCGAACCAGATGCCATGTAAGGATGGTGCGCACCACACGGCCGTTACCATCTGGGAACGGATGAATTTGTGTGAATCTGTGATGTAGCCACGCGGCCACCAGGAGTGGGTGATAGCGGTCGTTGTTTTGCTGATATTGGTTGTACCAGAGAATCAGGTTGTCTAATTCGCTCTCGACCTGCGCCGGAGGACAGTATTCGTGGATTTGCCCGTCAGATTGGGTTGGACTGTTAGGTTGCTTCTTGAAAGCGCCATGTTCCAACCGGGCATCAAACCAACCAACTGACGGATTAAACGCTCGATAGGTCAGTTGATTCCTCGTGAGAGTGGCGTGCATTTGCTGGATGGTTGTGCGCGTAATAGGCCGGCCATCTCTAATGTATGCATACACGCCAGATACGGCATCCTGGTGATCGGTCAAGATACTCACCAGTTCCGTGGGTTCTTTATCAGTGTCGCTCCGATCAATGAGATCGGCAGAGATGCCATGCATTACCAGCGTTTCGGTCATTCCCCGGTCGAGCGTGTATAGCCCTTCAATGATGCCAGTTTCTATTGCCCAGCTTCGGGTCAGCCGTCCCAGGAAAGCATGGTACGCGGCTGGATCCAACTCCTCGCGTGCCCGTTTAACGTTGAGCCACTGCCGCCGCAATGAGTCGATTTCGGAAAAATCGTAATCACAACCATCAGCCAATGGACTGATGGGTTCCCATTTGTATGCAATCATACAGCCGTCATCTTTCTGACCTGGATTCCGCAGCGACCTTCTCAAATATACGCAATACCTCCTCCGCGACCTGTTCGGGGGTGCGGTCGTCGGTGGCGACGGCGTAGTGGGCGTGGGCGTAGGCCTCGGCGCGCTCATCGAGGAGTTGGCGGATGCGGTCGAGGGGGTCGCCGCCAGCCAGCATGGGGCGGACGGCGGCGTTGGGGCTGCCGCGGGTGATGCGGTAGTGAATGGTCTCCGGACGGGCGGTGAGGCAGAAGACGGTGCCGCTATCGAGGAGGACCTGGCGGGTGAGTTCCTGGGCGAAGGCTCCGCCGCCGGCGGAGATCACCCGGTTGGCGCCATCGCACAGGCTGAAGGTGGCGTGGCGTTCCATAGCTCGGAACACGGCCTCGCCATCCTCGCTGAAGATGCGATGGATGGGCTTGCGGGCGCGTCGTACGATTTCCTCGTCGATGTCTGCCGTGGTGCGGCCGGTCATGCGGGCGATGAGGCGGCCGACGTGGCTCTTGCCGGTGGCCATGAAACCGACGAGGATGATGTTGTCAGCGGGCATTCGGGATTTTGGGTTCCGGCATCCGGCTATGGCGGACAGCTGCGACTTTAGCCGGAATGGCGGCCTTGCCGATCAGGCGGGGCGAGGAGGGGCGGGGGCGTAACCAGAGGCGGTGCAGAACTCGACGCTGTTGCCGTCGGGGTCCTCGATGAAGAAGTAGGCCTGGCCGTCGTAGCGGACGCCGCCGCGCAGGGGCTCGAAACCGTTGCTCACGAGAGTCTCGCGGGTGGCTTCGAGGTCGTCGACCTGGAAGGCGTGGTGGATGTTGCCGGGCTTGGCGGGAGCCTCGTCGGTCTCGATGAGGTGGACCATGACGCCGTTTTCCAACTGGAGCCACGTGATGGCAGGGTTATCAACCTGGCTCTGGATCTGCTTGATGCCGAGGAGCTTGTTGTAGAACTCCATGGCGCGGGCGGTGTCCTTGACCATGGTGGTGACGTGATTGATCTGGCGGATCTCGATTTTGCCGGCCATATTGATCCCTCCGGGTACTGGCTGGTGGGTATTATGCCATACGGTTATGGAGCGTGCAGACGGGGTGGTGGGGTCAGGGTTTTGTGGCAGGCAGGAGCGGCAGGTCGTCCCAGAAATTTTCGGGCCAGGCTTCCGGTCCCAGCAGGGGAACGAACCGGCACTCGGTGAGGCGGCGGGTCACCCTCCTGTTTCCGGAGAGGCGAACGAGGGTCAGCATTTGGCCCAGCCGGTCGCCGACGGGGATGACGAGGCGGCCTTCGGGCTTGAGCTGAGTGACGAGGGACTCGGGTATATGGGGTGCGCCGGCGGAGACGAGGATGGCGTCGTATGGGCCCAATTCGGGAGCGCCCAACCCGTCGGAGGCGGCGACGACGTTCACGTTTTCGATGCCGCAGGCTTCGAGGTTGCTCCGGGCGAAGTCGACGAGTTGGGGGACGCGCTCAACGGCGACGACATGGCCGAAGGGCAGGAGTTCGCCCAGGATGGCGGCCTGATAACCGGAGCCGGCGCCGACCTCCAGAACATGCTCGTCGCCGCGCAGGGTCAGGGCCAGGGTCATGCGGGCCACCATGGTGGGTTGGGAGATGGTCTGGCCGTGGCCGATGGAGAGGGGGCCGTTATCGTAGGCGCGATGTCGGAGTCCGCGGGGCACGAACTGCTCGCGGGGGATGGAACGCATGGCGTGCAGCACAGGGTTATCGCCCATCGCCGATGTGAGTTGGGCGAAAAGTTGGTGTCGTGCGTTTTCCAAAGAGGCCGCCATTCTGAGAGTCTAGCGGATTTGCAGCAGCGGGGCGCGTTTCGCTTCTGCCGCCGGCGTTGTGCAGGCGCAGGGACGAGTCTTTTCTCGCTCCTGACGATGTTTCGCGGGCGCGCTGCCGACCACAGTCGGCTCATCAAGGGAGAGGGTGTACCGGTTGGCCCGGCTCCGATGAGCGCGGGGCATTACCACTGTGTCCG
>JAJDXU010000461.1 GCA_022823105.1 Dehalococcoidia bacterium | reverse complement strand
GTAGCCGAAGCTCTGGAATGCCAGTTCGGGCACCCGCGTGTCGCCGCCCAGGTGTTCGCGGAAGTTCCTGACGTACTCGGCGGCGAACTGCGAGATGCGCACGTTGATCTCGGTGGAGAATTGCTGGCGCATGCAGCTGTTTGTATGGGACGTCGAACACAGCGCGTAGGACGGGTCCCGTTCCACCACCAGCACGCTGCCGTCGAAGTCCGGATTGTCCATCAGGAACCATGCAACGGCGGTGCCGTACATTGCGCCGCCGACGATGACGACATCGTAATGCCGGTGGCGGGGCGGGTCGGTCGGGGTGGTCGTCATCGGCTGCCGCGTATCTGGTGCGGCGACATGTTAACCCGAAACGCCCAATGTCCGGGCCTCTCCTGCCGGGATGGATTTCCCGTGGCCGGGGTACGTCAATCTTCGCGCCGCTTTCCGGCAGGACCGCCTCCATAGCCTTGTCCGGCAGGCGCGGGCCGGTCCGTGACGACGAAAACGGTCGGCTTCCCCGGGGGCAGGTCCGGCACCGCGCAAGGAGCGGCGCCTCAACCAGTCTTCACCAGGCTGCCGTCCTCGGGGTTCGCCTCGCGCCGATTCAGTGCCAGGGCGGAATAATCGCCGATCCTGTCTTCGAGGAGGGGGTACTTCTTCCGTATGCTCTCGATCAGGTCCGTTTCGATCTCGATAGTCGCGAATTTTTCCGCACTCGTCGGAAAGCGCAGACCGGGACTGTCCTGGTCCACCCATGGAGTGCAGAAGATCGAATTGCCGTAATCATTCCCGGCGCGGTTGAGGCTGAGAAAGTAGATCTGGTTCTCGATGGCCCGGCATACCGAAAAATGGTGCCAGCTGTAGAATGATTCATCCCGGGCATGGGCACTGCAATGCAGCACCAGCTGTACACCGTGTTCGATGACAAGGGTGCGTGTCAGGTCCGGATTGCGAATGTCGTAGCAGATGATCGGCGAGATGGTGATGCCATTGTGCTGGAATACGAAAATGTGGTTGCCCCGTTTGAAGTAGTCCTTTTCCATCGATGCGCCGTATTGTGCAAGGTGCAGCTTGTCGAAATGGCCGACCGGTTCGCCGCTGCCGTCGACGGCGACCTGGGTGATGTAATAGGCATCCTCACCCCGCCGGGGTATACCGTAGACGATCATGGCGCCGAACTCACGTGCCAGCGGCCCGAACCTTTGAAACGACGGACCATCCAGGGATTCGGCGAGGATCTCCAGATTGTCGAAGCTTGCCGGTGAATAGTCGATGCTGGAAAGCTCGGGCAATACCACAAGATCGTGCTTCCTGCGCTGCAGGCGCGACCGGATTTCGGCGGCAATACGATCCAGGTGCCGGTCCCGCTCAACATCGGTGGTGAACGCAGGCACCATGATCTGACAGGCAAGAATGGTCAACTGCGCCATGAATGCTCCCCTCTGGTCATGACTGGCTATGCCTGATCCCAGTATTCGCCCAGTTCGTGGCGGCAGTTTTCAATCTTCTCGATGTGGTGCACGATCGACCGGTCTCCGCGCGCCACGATCATGCCCATCAGCATCTCCAACAGGGCCGTGGTCGCCACATAGGAGTCGAAGAACCCCGGGCTGCGATTCGGGGCAAGCAGAACGATGGTCGAGTAGGCGGCAAGCGGGGAAGTGCGGCTGTCGGTAATTCCAACCACCCGGACCCCCGTTTCGTAGGCACGCTTGGCTACCTTGATGGTGTCGGCCGCGCAGGGCCTGAGCGAAATCGCGACAAGGGCATCGTCGGGGTTCAGTCCCGCCACGCGGTCCGAAAGCTCGCCGTTGAGCCTGGTCACCAGGTTCCAGTTGCGAAAGCACATTGCCGCGATGTATTGAAGGTAGTCTGCGAATGCATAGGAGGCATGCATGCCGACAACGGTGACGTTGCGCGCCTCTTCCAGGATGCCGAGCGCGGACACGACCGCATTGCGGTCCAAATTCTTGAACAGGCCGTCTAGGTTGGAAATGCTGGTGCGGTGAAACGTGTCGATGGTTTTTTCGAATTCCGAATCGCTGGCAGCCGCCTGGAGCTGGCCGGCCTTCTGCGGATAGCTTACCGATATTTCGTTGACGCTGTTTCGATAGATCTCGCGGAATTCATTGTAGCCGCTGAAGCCGAGCGTACGGGCGAGCCGGTTCATGTTGCTCGGCAATACGCCGGCCCGGGTTGCAACCTGCCGCATGGACAGGGTTGCGACATCGCTCGGATGTTCCAGTATGTAGGCGGCGCACTTCTGAAGCTGTCGGCTCAGGTTCGGAAATGCAAGTGTCAGGCGTTCTGCTCCATCTTCATATTGCAAACGCATCGTAGGCTCCAAATGGACGACGAATGAAACTTAGCCGAAATATTCCGTTGTGGTCAATTCGCTACCGACGGGCCCAGACAGGTCTCGAAGGCAGGCGGCAGGGCGTCTGGAACAGGACACCCTGCCGAACGCCGCTATTGGGTTATCGACCTTGTCGGAGTGACGGACAGGCGAATGACGGATGAGGCCGCCGTACCCCGCGACCCCATCCGAAGCCAGTCAGTCCGAGGCGAGCCACACGTTGAAGCGTTCGTTCAGCTGGTCGCCGTAGTCCGCCCAGAAAACCGAATTTGCCCGGATGCCCATGGCAAGGTGCTCCGGTACCGACGGCAGGTGTTTTTTGAGGTCATCGGAAACCAGTTCGTTGCCCGAACGCCTGGCCGGGCCGTAGGAGATGTGGTCCGTCAGGTCCGCCAGCCGCTGGGCTGAAGTGGCGAAACGGATGAAGCCCAACGCCTGGTCCCTGTTGGGCGAGCCCTTGGGGATTACGAAGGCGGCATAGTCCCAGATCTGGCCATCCCAGATGATCTCGAATGGTTGTCCCTCCTTTACGATCGCGTTGTACAGCCTTCCGTTGTAGGCTGATGTCATGGCGACCTCGCCGTCGGCCAGCATCTGTGGCGGCTGGGCGCCGGCCTCCCACCACAGTACATGACTCTTGATGGAGTCGAGTTTGCCGAACGCCCTGTCGACGCCTTCCGGGGTTGCCAACACCTCATACACCTGCTCCCGGGGCACGCCATCGGCCATCAGCGCCCAGGCCAGGTTGACCTGCGGCGACTTCCGCATGCCGCGTTTGCCGGGATACGTCTCGACATCGAAGAAGTCCTTGATGGAGGTCGGGGTGCTGGAGGGGAACTTGTTCTTGTCGTAGGCGAAGACATTGGACCAGATGTAGCTGGCGATTCCGCAATCATGCAGGGCTTCATCGTAGAAGTCCTCTTCGACGGGCGTTCCGTCGGGAGCCGCTTCCAGTTCACTCAACGGAATCTCCTCCAGCAGGCCTTCGGCACAACCGAGTTCAGCGTCGACGAGGTTGGAGTCAATCACGTCCCAGGTGACGTTTCCGGACTCGATCTGGGCTTTCACCTGGGCCATTCCGCCGTTGTAGACCTCGGTTGCGATGGTCACTCCCGTGGATTCCTGGAACGGGTCCTCCATCGAGGCCTTGATCGCCGCGCTCAGCGCGCCGCCCCATCCCACGACGACAAGGTCGCGCGCTTCGGCCTGGGCGGGTGAAAAGAGGGTAACGGCCGCGACGAGCGCCGTGCTTGCGCCCGTGACGAATTGCTTGTTGCTGATGATCGGCATGGCTAGTCCTCCGGTGTTGGTGGTATGGATCTGTTGGCCCGGCCGACGCGCATGGGCACGCAGCCGGGAGGGAACAATAGCAGAAAGAAAACGTATGATCAATAAATATTAATAAATAAAACAAATGTTGTATTTTGAGCCGAATCTGCTATGATGAAAGTCGAATCCGCAGAACCCGGAGTGAATCACGGCTTCGGCCAAAGGTGGTCCAGGGCAGCATGACGATCTCGAACAGAACCCAAGTCGGCCATGCGGTGGGCGATAGCAAGAAAAACTGCCCCGATGCAGTAGTGGCGCGGGTTCGTCACCACGCGGAAAGACGGCAGGCAGCCCCGCATCGGTTCACCCGGTTGCGGTCCGTGCCGGGATCCCCCGCTAATCCGAGAACGAAACCAGGGAGCGTGATGGCATGAACTCCGAACATCAATTCGTACGTTTCGAGGATGTCCAGAAGAGCTATGACGGTGAAACCCTGGTCGTGAAGGGACTCAATCTCGACATCGCCCAAGGTGAATTCGTCACGATGCTCGGCCCGTCGGGTTCGGGAAAGACCACCTGCCTGATGATGCTGGCGGGGTTCGAGACCGCCACCCACGGCGAAATCTATCTTGACGGCATGCCCGTCAACCGGGTCGCGCCGCACAGGCGCAATATCGGGGTGGTGTTCCAGAACTACGCGCTGTTTCCGCACATGAC
>JAJDXU010000327.1 GCA_022823105.1 Dehalococcoidia bacterium | reverse complement strand
TGACAATTGATCTGACGTTTACCCTGACAGGCCATGGTTCATGGTGTATAGAGCAGGCTTCTCACATCCTATTGTCCACAGGGCTAAAGTTGGGAGTCAAGTCCTACAACGGATGGACTAACCCCTTGGCCCCGTGTCCTGCCCATCCCCTGGATTCCGGCTTTCGCCGGAGGGACGGGTGAAGGCGGTTGCAGATCAATGACCGATAGGCCCTGCGGCCGGCTCGTCGGCCCCGTGCTACAATCGATTGCGGCGAGGGGCGACAGGCGGATACGCACACGGAGCATGCGGCCATGTCAGCGGAACAAGGCATCCTCCAAAAGGTACGGGGCTGCGAACCGAACGCGCTGCCCAAGTGGGACGCGGTGCAGCCCAAATGCGTCAAGGCTATCGAAAACTCCACGCTGGCCCGTTGGTGCCTGGCACATGGGGAGGCCATTTCCATTCCCGAGCTCAGCGATGTCAAGCAGCGCCCGCTGGTCCGCGTGATTGACCAGATATCAGCCGCCAAAGCTGCTGACCCGGCCGCAGACACCCGCGAGCTGGAAGAGCAAATAGACTGGTTCGTTTATGACCTCTACGGTCTCAGCAATGAAGAGACGGCGGCGGTGGCGGATTTCTTCTGGGACGGAACCCTGACCGAAGAGGAAGAGGACCAGGCGCTACTGCGAGCAATGGAAGAAGCCGACATCGATGACCGGGCAAGCCTGGCGGAGGTGCTGACGGCCCTGCGCACTCCCGATGATTGTTGAACCCAGCCGCCGATTTCTCCGAGATGTACGAGGGATCGGCTCGGCGCAAATGCGACGCCGGTTAGACCAGGTAATACAAGAACTCATCGAAGCCGATAACATCACTGAAGTCACCGGAGTCAGCCGGCTCAGGGCTGAAGGGCTACACTACCGCATCAGGATCGGCGACTACCGCCTGGGCATCACAATGGACGGCGAGACCGCCGTCCTGCGCCGTTTCATGCCACGGGGCGAAATCTATCGCTACTTTCCGTGAGCGCCGAATCGCTAGTTGCGTTTGCCAGTGCAGCATGTCCGCCGCGTCAGCCCTATTGGGTGCGCCCCGCAGGCGCTCGGTCCCGCCCCGCGGGGTGGTTGGCCATGCGGTTTTGTGCTGCGAGTTCGGCGGTTTTGGCGACTCGGGCGGTTCTGGTTTCGGGTTTGCGGGCCGACTTGATCCACCACAGGATGTTCTTTTTGGATGACGGCGGGAAGTTGTCGAAGCAGGTTTGGGCCGTTTCGTTGTCGGCCAGCGCGGCGGCCAGATCGGGTGGGATCACCAGGGCCTCGATCTCGTCGTACACGGTCCAAGCGCCGTTGGACTGCGCCGCCGCCACCATCCGGGCGCCGGGTTCCATCATCCGCCCTTCCTGCATCAGGCGCAGAGCCTTTTCCTTGTTGATGCGCGACCACGGGCTTTTGGGGTTCCGGCGGGTGAACAGCCGCATGGCCCGTTGGTCGTCCAGCGTGTTCACCCTGGAGTCGATCCAGCCGTAACACAGGGCCTCATCCACGGTGTCGCCGTACGGCACGTAGGGGTTGCCGGTGGCCTTTTTCCACGAGACCAGCCAGACGCCGGGGGATGATCCGTGGTTTTGATCCAGCCACGCGCGCCACTCGTGCCGGGTTTCGACGAGCAGGAGCGGGCGGCCGTCGCTGGGGTGAGCGCCGATTTCTTCGATCATCAACGTGCCTCGGCGTGGTTACGCCGGGCACATTATACGCGCCAACTCCGCGAGGTCGGACACTTCCAGGTCGGGCACGGCGTCGGTCTGGCGGGTGCCGCCGCCGCGGTCGGGGCGGTTGACCCACACGCTGGCGATGCCCATGCGGTTGGCCGGCCCGATGTCGTGGTAGAGGCTCTCTCCGATGTGGAGCCAGGCCTCTTTGGAGCATCCCATGCGTTCCAGGGCGGTGTTGAATCCACGGAGGTCGGGCTTGTAGGCGCGCACCTGCTGCGAGGTGATGACGGCGTCGAATGCGACGCCCAGGACGCTCGCGGAGCCGGCGAACAGGTCGTCGTCCACGTTGGAGATGATGGCCAGCCTGTAGCGCGATTTCAGGGTGTTCAGCGCGTCCGCGGCGTCCGGGAATACGGGCCAGTCGGGCAGGCTTTCGGCCAGGCTACCCAGCTCAGAGTCGGTGAACCCGATGCCAAGCTCGGCGCCGATCAACGCCATCACCTCGCGCAAGACGGGGCGATATTCCCGGTATCCCTGCGCCGTCTGGGCCCGCGGCTCCGCGTTGGAGAAAAGGGCGAGAATCTCCGCAGGCGACCTGCTGATGCCGTGGGGTTTCAGGGCGTCGGCGACTGCCGTGGAAATGCCCGTCTCCCAGTCAACCAGCGTGCCGTAGCAGTCGAAGCTCAGCCATTCATACGTTTTGAAATCCAGCGTGTTGAAATCCAGCATCGCGACACCCGCTCAGCTGACCAGGAGGGCGGCCTGTTCGACCCGGCGACGCTCCAGCCAGTTGGCCGACGCCTCGGAGGCTTCCAGTTCGTCGTCGAAGAAGCCGTGCCCCCGCTTGGCCACCTGCATGGCCTCGTAGAACAGGAGCCAGACGATGTGCCGCACGATCTCGTCTGGGACGCCGTTGGCGTAGAAGGAACGCGGGTTCATGTCCGGGTCGGCGTTCACATAGTCCACCGCGTAGAACTTGCCGTCCTCGTGCAGGCAGATCTCGCTGCTGAACTTTTTCATCTGTGAAACCTGGGCGATTTTGCGCATTATGCGCCGCACCGGTTGCAGTTTGTACCGCTTGATCTGGGCCGGCGAAACCATCTGGTACTCGTGGGTTTCCGGGTTCCACCAGCACGGAATCACCTCTCGGCAGATGTGGTAGAGCCTGAACCAGCCGACGCGATCGTCTATTGATTTCGGTTTCAGCTGTTGCTGGATGAGAAAGGCGTCGGAAAGGGGCGCCTGGGCCCGGGACATTTGCAGGTCGTACTCGGAGGTGGCATCCACGATGACGCCGACGCCCGAGTCGCCCCAGGCGGGTTTGACGACGAAGGGTACCCCCACGCGGTTGCGTATGTCCCGCGTGATCCGGAAGTCGTCGACCCGGTTCCGCGGGACGATCACGGTCTCGGGCACGGGGACCTGGTGCTGAACCAGTAGGTCGTGCAGCTTGGCCTTGTGCGCGGAGAACGCGGTGAGGGCGGGATCATCGATCACGACGCCGCCCTGCTCCTTCACTTCGTAGGCGAGCCTGGTGTACACATCGCTGGGGTCGGTCTGCTTGTCCGTCAGGTCCAGCATGGCGCGCACGCCGATCTCCCGTGTCTACAGCTTGCCCAGGAAATCGTGCACCCACACGTCGTCTGCCAGGAAGAACGTGAGGTCCATCTGGCCGCACAATTCTCGCATCTTATGTGCGAAAAAGTCGTAGTTCGAGAATGGGCTGGACAGGACTATGTCGTAGGTTTTTCTAGTCACCGTTTCCTCCGGATGTAACCAGGAATGGTTGGCGGGGGAGCGCCGGCCGGGACCGGGCGCATTCTGAAAGCGCACAACGCGGGAGAAAGTATATTCAACGGTCGGCAGCGTCCTAAATGGAACCGCACGCAGAATTTCGGCATTATTGAGGCCCGGCGCGGAATGCGGCCGGTGCTAGAATCGGCGAAACTCGATGAGGCGAAACCCGATAAGGCGATACTCTTGGAGGTGGACAACATGGCGATCACGGTGGGTATGGGAGATTACGTTTACGAATACCAACCGGATTGGGCGCGCCTGCCGGTGGGCCAGGCATTTCGCGGCATCAGCGGCGTAGCGGTGGACAGCCGGGACCGGGTGTATGTGTTCCAGCGCCAGGGGCCGCCGGTGCTGGTGTTCGACCCGGACGGCAACCCGCTGGCGGCCTGGCCGCGCCCCAGCTGAGTTCCGGCCGACGCGCACCACATCCACATCGGGCCCGACGACTCGGTGTACCTGGTGGACCGGGACGCCCACCAGATCCTGAAGTACGCGTCCACGGGGGTGCTGCTATCCACCATCGGCGTGCGCGACCGTGCCGCGCTGCAGGCGCCGTTCAACCATCCGGCCGACATCTGCGTGGCTCCCTCGGGCGAGCTATTCGTCGCCGACGGCTACGGCAACTCCAGCGTGCACCGGTTCGCGGCCGACGGGACGTTCATCGCATCATTCGGCAGTCCGGGACGCGGGGCGGGCGAGTTCATCGTGCCCCACAGCGTCCGGGTGTCGGCGGACGGGAGGGTTTACGTGGCCGACCGGGAGAACAACCGGGTGCAGGTGTTCACGGCAGACGGGCAGTTCCTGGACCAGTGGACGGACTTCAAGTGCCCCATGGGCATCCACATCGACGCCGGGCAGACGGTGTACGTCTCCGACCAGGTACCGCGCCTGAGCATACTGGACCTGGACGGCAACCTGCTGGCGCGGGGCCGCACCTTCGAGCACGCCCACCAGATCTACACCGACTCACAGGGCAACATCTACGGCGCGGACACGTCCACGCAGCGGGTGCAGAAGCTGGCGCGGGCGGGGTGAATTCCGTCATCGCGGGCGTGACGCGGCAAACTTATCGGCTGACGGTTCCATGAAGAGCGTGCCCTCATAGGAAAAGCCATCGACTTTCACGTTGGCATCCTCAGCCGGTCTCGGATGGCCGGAATGTCAATACTCCCCCAGCAGGTCCGCGCGAGTTCCATGCCCTGCTCAGGAAAGGTGCAATGGATGACCTTGATGTTCCGCGTTTCCAGGAACTCCACTACTGGGATAAAATCCCGGTCCGACGACGCCAGCACGCCGACATCATAGTTACCGATCCAGGCTAATCGAATCATATCGGTGGCTATCCGGGCATCAACTCCCTTTTCTTCGGTGCCGCGCATGTCCCCTCCACATTGAGGACAAGTGGAGATCTCGGTGCGGCACCTGGGGCACTGCGGCCCCTCGCGTTTGCGCTGTCGCGGAACTTCCGACACCTGCACTCCGGGGAACGTTGCTACCGTGTTGTGCAGAAATCGGTTGGGATTCCCAGGGTCGTAAGACCCGTAGACGTTCATGCCCTGATACACCACCCGAGCCGTCGGGTCCACTACTGCAGCGGCTTCCGTCGTGAGCGTTCGACCCAAACCGCGCCAATCTATGTTGAACCTGCCTTCTTCACGTCGCAAAGATGACTGGAAATTCCAAAAGTCAACAAACACTCTCACTCGTATTCCGTATCCTCCGGATTGGTTGAGAGTGGCATTCATTCTGGAGTTGCTCCCGGACCCGAAAAAGTTTCAGGGGCGCAGACGCGCCCCTGGGGTCAAGTTGATCGGGAAAGGCTGTTTGCCCCGTGTGTCCGGGCAGTTCCCGATGGGTTTGGTTACCAACATTTTACCAAAGCGATTGACTCACCTCAACCGGCGAGTCTTACGCAACCAACACTCGCCTACCCGCACGCCCGCGGTCCCCAACTCCCGCAACCTGCACACCAGGTACTCCTGCGTCCGGTCGCCCTTCACCCGGTTGCAGTGGGCGCACAGCAGTTGCAGGTTCTCGATGTGATCACCGCCACCCCGCGATTGCGGGATGATGTGGTCTACCTCCGGGTGGCGGAACACGAGCGCCGACGCGCGCCGGTTGCACCGTCCCCGTGTTGCCCGAACAGCACGTGCTTGTTCTGGCGGTAGTGGACGGGCGCGTCGGTGTCGGTGCGCAGCCCTGTGGGTGACTTGCCAATCTCGGGAATACGTGGGCCGGTTGCCCTATGATTCGAGGGCCCGGGCAAGTTTGTCCAAGGTGGCTTGGGTATTCAACGCAGAACGGCGAGCAAGGTCAAACAAGCGTACCAGTTTGCGCCCTGGCTCATTTCTGGCTATTTCGGCTTCATCCATCGGGAATGCGTCGAATCCTGAACGTATGTCCATGGCCTCAACTGCCAACCCATTCTCATCGATGATGACTAACTGGTAACTGTCAGGATTGCCGAAATTTCTCACCCCCAAACCTCGTACTACGATAGATATCGCATCAACGGTCGCGATGAATTCGTTGCCCGCGACTGCACTCTTCCATTGTAGTGCGCCTTCTTCCGTTCGCCGAACCAACCCGCACAAAATTTTGTTCAGCTCTGTCATATTCTCTCCCCTTGCTGAGTCCCAAAGCCTATGGCGCTCGCCAGCTCTTCCAAGTCACTTTGGATGCGATTAAGCTTCCGATTCATTGGTGATTGGTCTTGGGTACCGTCTGATTGAGCGATGCTCTCCCGAATGGCATCTTCCATCAGCATAATCTCGGTTCTTGCGGCTGCCAGTCTGTTGCGAACGTCGGTGGCGCCTTCGGGGCAACGGACGATGATCCCGGTGAGCATCTCACGCAACGTTTGGTAATGCTCCGCAGCGGCTGCCCACTGCCGGTTGTCATGCAGAGTTTTGACGAGTTGAATCAAGCCGATAGCACGTTGTAAGTCCACCGTTTGCAAATGACTGGAGATTTGATCCCTCGCCGCCCGAGCGGCTTTGCTCGCCGCTTGGGAAGCAGATCTAGCACCATGCGCTACCCGAATTGCCAATGCCAAGCCGATTAGCGAGACGGCAACTCCGATTATCGTGGCAACATCTCCCCAATTGGTCGACCAGAAGTCCATTCTAATTGCAATCATAGCCTGTAAATCCAAATATTGGCGACGATGTCCCCCGTCCAAATCGTCTTGTTGGCGAAGTTGGGTGTGATGGTGGTGGTTATGGCGTTCGTCGGTGCGCGTAGCTATTCTGCCGATACCAGCGGTTCCAGTTTGTCCAAAAAACGCTCCACGTCTTCCAACGCGCTGCTGACATTGGCGGCGTTGTACCAGTTTTCAGAAATGTTGATGCGCAGGGCGTTGGCAACGTGGAACAAGCGTCGTATCTCATGGTCGCGGGTTTCCGCAACCAGGAACGAAATCGCGTCGAACAGAGCGGCGTGATTCCGATGTTCCCAGCCGCGTTGTGCGGCAATCGCCTTGACCATCTGCGCGGCCGCGCCCCAGCCCTTTTCGGATGCCTGGCGGACGTCGCCGTCGGCCAGTTCTTCTCGGCCTTGCGCCAGCAATTGCCGGCTGGCCGCCTGGTATGTGTGCGCCACTATGATCCGGTTCAACCTCTTGTCAACCATCCTATCACGCTACGCCGCGCGGTTCCGTTTCCGTGCGTCACAAACCGGCGTAACAATTTTCATACGACTGACAGCCGGCCGTTGACGGGCGACCTCGCATCTCAATAACCTGTACATACGTTCGCCTGACACTGGCGGATGAATTTTTTGTATCTGCGCCCAATGGCGCCCGAGGTGTACGTGTTGAATTGTCGTCGTTGTGATTCGGAAGCATTGCTCGAGCTGGGCCGGCTGGACGGCCAGGACCACACCGTCTATCGCTGCCGCAAATGTGGGTTCCTGTTCAGCCCGCCCGACGGCCGAGCCCCCGAGCCCGGCATCGAACCGTCGCCCCTGCGTTCAGGCAGTGAGGCCGGTCGGCTCCGCCGCAACCGCATCGCCGCCATGCGTCCCCGACCCAATCGGGGCTAGCGCTGGTCAGGCCGTGGACGGACGGCACTCAAGCCCCTGATCAAAATGAACCAAATGAACCTGGGCCGGCAGCGGCCCGGCCGGCGCCGGAACCGGACCTGTCCGAATTCCGCGCGGCCGGCAACGAGAACTGGGTCCATCCCGTGCGGTTCGCCGAGCGCACCCTGGGCGTTACCCTGTGGTCCAAGCAGGCGGACGTGCTGGACGCGGTGATGCGCGAGCGTCGCGTGGCGGTGAAATCGGGGAACGGTTTGGGCAAGGACTTCACCGCGGCGGTGGCCGTGCTGTGGTACCTGCACTGCCACGACCCCGCCATCGTGCTCAGCACCGCGCCCACCTTTCGGCAGGTGCGCCACGTGCTGTGGCGACAGATCCACCGCCTGCATCGCGGCGCGGCGGACACGCTGGGTGGCACGCTGCTGGACACCCGCTGGGATCTGGCCGAGGACCGTTACGCCCTGGGGCTGTCCGCCACCGGCGCGGACCAGTTCCAGGGGTTCCACTGTTCCAACGTTCTGGTGGTGGTGGACGAGGCCGAGGGCGTGCACGAGGAGATCTACGAGGCCATAGACGCTGTCATGACCTCGCAGAACCCCACGCTGCTGCTCATCGGCAACCCCACCTCCACGTCGGGGCCGTTTCACCGCGCTTTTCACGAGGAGAGCGGCATCTACCGAAAGATAACCATATCGGCGCTGGATTCGCCCAATGTGCGGAAGGGTCGGATCGATATTCCCGGACTGACCACGTTGGAATGGGTGGAGGAGCGCCGGAAGATCTGGCGCGCGGACAGCGATCTGTTCCGCTCCCGCGTCCTCGGCGAGTTCCCAAAACGAGGAGAGGACAACTTGCTATCGATGGATGACATCAACGCCGCCGTGTACGAGGAGGATGAGGATGCGCTCATCCTTCGCCGGTCGAAAGATGAGAGCAATGGCGGAATGGCCATTACCAGTGCAGGGGCCGGTTTGAAACCTGCCCGGACGGGCGCCGCCGGTGCGGACGGGGACCGGGGCAGGGACGATCCCTTCGACCTGTTCCTGCCGGGTATGGGCCCATCAAATTACGGCCGCGTGGTGGTCGGCGTGGACGTTGCCCGCTTCGGAAGCGACCGCACCGTCGTGCTGATGCGGCGCGGCGAGCGCGTGGAGTCGATCAAGGCGTTCTCCCGCATCGACACCATGTCCACGGTTGGCCAGGTGATGGTCGCCGTGCGCGAACACCGC
>JAJDXU010000091.1 GCA_022823105.1 Dehalococcoidia bacterium | reverse complement strand
ACTCTGGGTACTACCGAGACTAGGGCACAAGGGGAGCATTTTCAACTGGATCCTAACCAGTTCGTTTTGGCATACACTCTCGAGTACATCACGATGCCAAACTACCTCGCTGCGAGGGTCGAAGGGCGCAGTTCGTTGGCGCGATTGGGAATATCGATCCATCAAACTGCACCTACTGTTCATGCGACGTTCGAGGGTCAATTGCGTCTGGAAATATCACATAATGGACCATACCCTTGTCTCGTTTATCCGGAACAACGCATTTGCCAGCTCGTGATCGAAAGACTAGGCAGTCCATCAACGATAGATCTCGACAGTTTGTTTCAAAAGCAAAGCCAAAGTTAGCCGCAGCGCATATCCCCAGTCTCGTTGCAAACGAACCGTCCTAAAGCGCTGCCAATTCAACATTGGCTCTATGGTCCCTTACCGGGCTCTTTGTTAGCCATCGTGTGGTTATGTGCTTTCAAATAGGATGGCTCACTCGGACTTACCCTTCGTCCAACCCGGGGACGGGGAAGCGGTTGCTGAGGTGGCGGACGTCGTCGCGGATTGAGGACAACGCGGGTTCGTCGCCGATACTGCCGAGGGCGCGGACGATTAGCCTGGCGACCTGGCGGGTGTCTTCCTCGGTCATGCCGCGGCTGGTGATGGCCGGGGTGCCCAGGCGGACGCCGGACGCGGTGCGCGGGGGCAGCTGGTCGTAGGGGATGGCGTTCTTGTTGGCGACGATGTCGACGGATTCCAGGGCGCGTTCGGCCTGGCGGCCGGTGATGCCGAGAGGAGTGAGGTCGACGAGCATGAGGTGGTTGTCGGTGCCGCCGGCGACGAGACGGACACCGGCTTCGGAGAGTTCCTGAGCCATCACCTGGGCGTTGGCGACGACCTGATGGGCGTAGCGGGCGAAGTCGGGCTGGAGGGCCTCGCCGAAGCAGACGGCCTTGGCCGCGATGACGTGCATGAACGGGCCGCCCTGCATGTAGGGGAACACGGCGAAATCGACCTTGCGGGCGAGTTCCTGCTCGGTGAGGATCATGCCGCCGCGGGGACCGCGCAGGGTTTTCTGCGTAGTGGAGGTGACGATCTGGGCGTGGGGGAACGGCGAGGGGTGAGCGCCGCCGGCGATGAGGCCGGAGATGTGGGCCATGTCCACCATGAGCAGGGCGCCGACGGAATCGGCGATGGCGCGGAAGCGAGGGAAGTCGAGGATGCGCGAGTAGCTGCTGCAGCCGGCGACGATGAGCCTGGGGTTGTGCTCCCTGGCGAGACGCTCGACCTGATCGTAGTCGATGGTTTCGGTATCGGGGTCGACGCCGTAGGGGACGAACTGGTAGAGGTTGCCGGAGAAGTTGACGCTGGCGCCGTGGGTGAGGTGGCCGCCCATGTCGAGCTGCATGCCGAGCACGGTGTCGCCGGGCTCGAGGACGGCGAAGTAGGCGGCCATGTTGGCTTGGGCGCCGCTGTGGGCCTGGACGTTGGCGTGCTCTGCGCCGAACAGTTCCTTCGCCCGGTCGATGGCCAGGGTTTCGACCACGTCAACGAACTCGCAGCCGCCGTAGTATCGCCGGCCCGGGTAGCCCTCGGCGTACTTGTTGTTCATCAGCTGCGCCTGGGCTTCGAGCACCGCCTTGCTGGCGTAGTTTTCGGATGCGATGAGGACGATGGAGTCGCGCTGGCGGCGGTTCTCGTTCTCGATGGCAGCGGCGACGGCGGGATCAATGCGGTCGAGGATGGTGGTCATGTTGAGGTATCTCCTGATATGGGGTCGATGATGGTTGCGCGCGCGGCGGGGCTCCGTGACCCGGACGGCATTGGAGTTTCAGCGGCGGCCCGAGGTTGGCGCTTCGGTTGTAAAGTCTCCAAACCGCGGGCGGCTCATGGTTCGACAGGCTCACCATGAGCGGATTGCCTGATGGTCAGACGGAAGTCCGACAGCAATGATGGGTGTATTGCGTAGATATATGATAACAAATCGACGCAATGACGCGAATCGCCTTCAGAATTTGTAGAAGTGGTGGCGGATTTCAAAGTCGGCGTCGTGCTGGGAGAAGAGTTCCCAATCCGCCTTGCGCACGGTGAGGCAGGAGTTCGTCAGCAAAGGGCCCAAGGCATCGGTGAGGGTGGCGTCGGCCTCCAGTGCGTGGATGGCTTCCAGGAGTGTCGAGGGCAGTCGACGTATGCCGAGAGCCGCCAATTCGTCGGGAGCGAGCCGAGCCGGGTCCGTGTCGATGCGGAGGCCGGCGGCGGGCATCTGGCCGCGTTGGATGCCGTCGAGGCCGGCGGCGATGATGGCGCCCAGAGCGAGGTAGGGATTGGAGCTGGAATCGGCGGGTCGGTATTCGAGGTTGGTGGACGCCATCTCGGTGCCCCAGAACCGGGACGGTATGCGCAGGGCAGCCTCGCGGTTATCGGGCCCGTAGCAGATGTAGGCGGTGCTCCAGGAGCCGGGGGATATGCGGCGGTAGCTGTTCATGCTGGGGGACGTGAGGGCGGTCAAACCGGGCAGGTGCTCCATGATGCCGGCGATGAAGTGGTAGGCCAGTTCGCTGAGCTGCATCGGGTCGTCGGGATTGTAGAACAGGTTGCGCTGGCCGGCGGTGTCCCAGGCGCTGATGTGGGTATGGTTGCCGTTGCCGGCCTGGTCCGGGAAGGGCTTGGGGGCGAAGGAGGCGAGCCAGCCGTGGTTCCAGGCGACGTTGCGGACCGTTTCGCGGTAGATGATGTGGTTGTCGGCGGCGCGGAGGGCGTCGGCGTGGGTGATGCTGAGTTCCTGCTGGCCGTGGCCGACCTCGGTGTGGTACTGCTCAAGCTGCAGGCCCTGGGCTTCCAATGCGTCCACCACGTCGTCAACGACTTCGCGGGCCATGGATGCGCCGAGGGTGGAGTTGTCCAGGCTCTCGTCCATGGGGATGAACGAGTCGCCTTCGCGACGGGCCAGGTACCACTCGGGCTCGAAGGCGGCCTGGAAGGTGATGCCCATCGCGTGCGCTTTTGCCAGCATGCGTTTGAGGAAGTGGCGTGGGCAGGCGTCCCAGGGTTGCCGATCCATGGTGATCATGTCCACCAGGACGAGGGCGCGGCCGGGGGCGTAGGGCAGGACGGTGAAGGTATCGAGGTCGGGGACCATGCGAAACTCGCCGACGGGTCCCATGCCGTCCATCACCTGTAGACGATCCATGTCGCCCATGGCCTGCATGGCGGTGGTGACGCCGATGCCCGAGGCGAGGCGGCGTTCGAGGCCGGAGACGTGGGTGGCCTTGCCGCGGATGATGCCGCTGTTGTCGCAGTAGGCGAACATGACCAGCCGGACGCCGGCGTCGCGGGCGAGTTGGAGGATGTCCTGGGATTCCATGGTGGCACCTTCGCAAAGTTATCGTCGGGCATTATCGCAAAATGAGAGGGGAGCGGCGTATGACCGCTCCCCCGTAGTCGTGTCATATTTTCGACGGCAAATCGGCAGGGTTCAGGGTGAGATGGGCTCGCGTGCGTGGGCGGGAGTGAGGGCCCTGCGGATGCTATCCACGTCTACCTCGGGGGAGATGACTATGGTTTCCTCAGCGCCGCTTGTGGTGGTGATCGTTATGGAGCGGTTCCCGTCGCCGGGTTCGTGGCAAACCAAGCTGGCAATCTCGGCCACACCCTGGGAGCGGGCGATGCAATCCATCAAAGCGTTGAACGTCGAATCGTAATCTTCCAGCGATATTTTGAGGAACAGGATAGCGTCCTCGCCGGTTTCGATGTGATCTGCCGGGTCCCACGGATAGGTTTTTACTTTCGCCATATTTACCTCGTACAGTTAGACCTCACCGGCCAAGCGTCGTGCGTTGACAATATCTCGTTCTTGACTGTCTTTGTCACCGCCGGCCAGCAGGATAATGAGTCGCTGCCCGCGTCTCACATAATACACCCGATAGCCCGGCCCATAGTTGATGCGCAGTTCTGATACGCCGCCACCCACCGGCGCAACATCGCCTGGATTACCCTCGGCAAGTCGCAATAGCCGGTTGTCGATACGCGATTGAGCTTCCCGGTCGCGTAGCCGGCTGTACCAGCGGAGGTAGGTGTCGGTAGCCCTGATTTCCATTGCAGTCGTTATGTCGTTATAAGGGGGAGCGGCGCATAACCGCTCCCCCATAAAGCACGTGGGTGTTTCCTGCCAGGGCTACAGGACGTGGTACATGAGGAGGTGGTCGCGCATTACGTCGGCGGCGAAGTCGTTGTTGACGTCGTGGAGGACGGAGTGGATGTGGTTGGCGCCGTTCTGCCGGTTGTCGTACTCGACGACGAAGTCGCCGCCGTGGAGCCGGTAGTAGTGAGGCTGCGCGCGGTCGATGGGGCCGCCCCAGGCCAGGTGGATCTTCTCCAGGCCGCCCTCGCGGAGGGCGGTGAGTTTTTCCTCAGCGAGGTCGGCGCGGATGCGGGTGACGTACTCGCTGGCCAGGGTCATCAGCATCTCGCGCTGGGTGCCGGACATGGCCGTGGCGGGCAGGCCCTCTTCCTTGGGCAGCGAGGCGCGGGATGAGTTGAAGGTGATGATGTCGGCGGGCGCCTCGTCGTAGATGACGGCGCGGCCTTGCTGGCCGGAGTCGAGGCTGTCCATGAGTTCCAGGGCGATGTCCTGGCTGTCGCCGAGGATGCGGAGGCCCTGCTTGGGTCCCTTGGGCACCTCGGCGGGGTTGGCGCCGAAGAAGAAGGGGGTCATGGACAGGACGCGGTCGGCCCAGACGCTGTAGTGCAGGGAGACGTGGTGGCCCTCGACGCGCCAGCCCCACGGTTCGGCGTCGTTGGCCGGGTCGCCGAAGATGGTCCAGGAGTAGAGCAGGGGGTCGCGGACGAAGGTAATGAGACCGCGTTCCTGCTCCAGCGGGCCGAGGACGGACTCATGGTCGATGATGAGCTGGGCCTTGCGGTTGGAGTCCTCGGTGAGCCCGGTGGCCATGAGGGCATAGGCCAGTTTGCGCTGCTCCTCGTTCATGTCGCGCAGGAGCAGGCCGTGGCGGTTCATGGGCGGGTAGTACCAGAATATCCGCTCGCCGTCGTGGTAGCTGAAGCTGATTGCGGCTTTCTGGCTGGCGTCGAGGCTGTTGAGGAGCGCCAGGGCCGCGCCACGCATCTCGGACGACGCCCGTGGATGGGTGTGGGGATGGTCATGGTTGTGTGCCGTGGTCATACGGGTGTCCTCCGTGGGGGATAGCAACGGGTATGCTTGACGCGAGCGAGAGTGTATGAGCAGCCGTTTGAGGGTGTCAAACCAGGCGCCGGGCGGCGGCGCGAACGGAGGCAAGGATGCGGCCGTAGGCGTTGCAGCGACAGAGGTTGCCGGAGAGGGCCTCGCGGATCTCCGCCTCCGACGGGTCGGGGTTGGCATCCAGCAGGGCACGGGCGGACATGACGAAGCCGGGGGTGCAGAAACCGCACTGGCCGCCGTCCTCATCGAGGAACGCCTGCTGCAACTCCGAGAGTTGGCCGGCAGGCGCGAGTCCTTCCACCGTGAGCACGTTGCGTCCGGAGGCGCGGATGGCAAGGACCTGGCAGGCGTTGACGGGCGCGCCGTCGAGCAGGACGGTGCAGGATCCGCACTCGCCTCGGTCGCAGCCACGCTTGGCTCCGGTGAGGTGGAGAGAGTCGCGCAGCACGTTGAGGAGGGACCAGTGGTGCTCGATGGAGACGGTTTGTTCTGAGCCGTTTACGTGGAGGGTGATGGCAGTGGTGTGTGGAGTGGCCATGGTGGGCGAATCGTACAGGAGGGTGATGGCGGGAGCAAGGAGGCGGGTGACCGGGGCCAATCGATGATAGGTCGAGACCGGGTTGGGGTCACGGCTAACGCGCCGGGGCGGGAAGGTCCCAGCGGAAGAAGTCGCGGTAGCGGTCGTGGCTGGCCCAGGGCAGGAGGTTGAATACGATGACCTCGTACTCGGGGACCTCGCCCCGTAGCCTGATTTCCTTGAGGTAGCGGGCCAGGTCGGTGAAGGTGGGGAGGAGGAAGCCGGCATTGGCGATGCGCCTGATGACGTCGGCGGGTTCGGGAGGTTCGGAGGGGTCCCATTCGTCGGAGACGGATTCGGCGATGCGGCGGAGTTTGAGGATGGCGAGTTCGCGGGCGAAGCGGCGCATGAGGGCGTCGACCTGGCGACGGATTTGGGAGAGGGTCATGGGGTTACCTCTGACGGGGGAGTTTTACATCGATGGACAGGATATAAAGGATAGGGTATTCGGGTGTTGGGGTTTTTTTGGGAAACCCGCTCGTTTCCGTTCATTTCCGTTTATTTGAGTAGGGCGTTGGGGTGGGATGTGGGGGCGAATGGGGGCGTCGAGGGCGATTTTAGGGGCGATATTGGTGGTTTTGTCGGGAATTTGGGGGCATTTGGGGGAGCGGCGTTTTTTGGGAGCGGCGTTTGGATTTGAGCATTGGACGGGCATGGGGTTGGGCGACGGGTTGGATGCGGGCTGTTGCATAGTTCAATGGTAAGGATGGGCAGCGGGTATGGGCAAGGGGGGTGTGTCATTGGATCGGGGTCGTTCGATTATCTCGACAGCAGGCGACGTACAACCCGGGACGCTTGTTTGTAACGGCTCAGACTTGCCGGGTCATTTGCGCGTTCAAACCGTCGTGCCGGCCTCGCAACAGGTGCCGGGCGGGCTTTGAGCCGGAGTCCGGAGAATCCTGGCGCTACTTTCGGATGCTTGTGGAAAGGCTTCGTGGATACCGGCTTTCGCCGGTGTGACGGTTTAGGTTTCTGGCGGGCATCTCCGGCTTTTGCCGGTACGACGGTTTGGGTTCCTGGCGGTCATTTCCGGCTTTCGCCGGTATGACGGTTTGGGTTTCTGACTGTCACCCCGGGCCCGAACGGTTTCGCAGTACGGCGCGTCAAATTGCGTGCAAATGTTCGTGGCGGTGATGTCAACCGGTATCAAGCCTTTGGCCGGAGTAGGGCGTCGCCGGCAAACTATCGCTCGGCTGAGCGATGGAAATCAAAATTCGGCATTGCGCGGCGTGCGCGGGAACGCGATGATGTCGCGGATGTTCTGCATCCCCGTGGCGAATTGCACCGTCCGCTCGAACCCCAACCCGAAACCGGCGTGAGGAGTCGTTCCATAACGGCGGAGGTCCAGGTACCACCAGTAGGGCGCATCATCCAGTCCCGCTTCCGCCATGCGCGACGTGAGGACGTCCAGGCGCTCCTCGCGCTGGCTTCCGCCGATAATCTCGCCAATCCTCGGTA
>JAJDXU010000180.1 GCA_022823105.1 Dehalococcoidia bacterium | reverse complement strand
CCGAACGTATTTTGGGTTATTCAAGTGAAGAAGTCTTGGGTCGGCGCTGTTCCGAGTTATTGGCAGGGATTCTGGCGGATGGATCCACGGCGGACTGTCAACCACAATGTCCCTCGATACGCGCCCTTCAAAACGGGCGATTGCCGTCCCCGAAGCAATTGCATTTGATCAGCGCGTCTGGTGAGCCAATAGAGGTGCATCTCACGCCAATTATAGTGGGAGGTTCCGATGGTGAGGCTCAGTTGGTAGTTGAGTTGTTCACCGACGAGGTGGCGGAATCCAAATTCGGAGAAACGGGCACCACAGCGAAACCCCTCCCCGCAGAGTCCGATTCGGGAGTCGTGCCGAATATACAGAGATTAACCAAGCGCGAAATGGAAGTCCTCCGGCTGGTCTCCGCTGGATGGGACACACCCCGCATCGCGAATGAATTGAGAATCAGCCCGCACACCGTCCTGAATCACATACGTCATTTCAGGCGGAAGCTGGACGCGCCCACCAAGTTGGACGCCGTGGTGACCGCGATCCGACTGGGCATGTTGCCCATTGAATGACGTGCCCACGGTCATTGGCCTGTTCGGCCTGCCCATCTGCCTTTGGCTTTCGTGTGGATCTTGCGGGCGAATCATCTCCCAGTCAACCGACAAATATTTTATTGCACACTATATTGAAGAATGTCACCTGACAGGACTTGAAAGCACTTTGGGAGTAAACACTTCGGAGTTCACAAAACCGCTCCAGGGTAAAAACCTCCCTAATGCCATCGTCGCTTCTGTCGACGCGTGCACAGCTTACTCCGGCGTGCAATTGGCCCCCCACCTGCGGGAATCACTCCGATCTCCAGGACACTGCGCGGTTGACTGGGAATCCGCCCTTTCAATCGGGGCCGTCCTGTGGGGATGTGATTCGAACCGCGCCGAGCGGTAAGAGGGAAATGCGGAAACTTCTGGTATTTGGGGTCCGGCCCGGTCCACCGGTGCGGCGTGGGTTGCGCCGGAAACAAGGTCCAATCGCATGACACCTCGGTAATACCCACCTTGGTGTAGGTGTTCCCTGGCGCGGGTATTGGTTCTCACGGCACGACCGCCGTTGTTCCCGTAATCACCAAACCAAAAACGGCGTATACCCCACGGCAAGAATAATTGGTACCGATGCAGCATGGCGCCCTTGGTGGAATTCCCCCTTTACCAAATCCCCCGGTTCCGTGGTCGTAGTTGCGCAACCTCGCCGGCGCAATAATCTGCGTGCGGGATGTGCTGGAGCGTCATGGTCAACCGCCGGTCCAACGACGAACCCCTCCCCTCTGGGAAGACTGTGTACGTGCGCGACCACGGACCGGGGACGGATGATGATTGTATGTCGTGCATGCACAAGGCTCGGTCGAGGGCGTTCACCGGCGGACACGCCCGGTGGCAGCATCCTGGACCGGGAGGCGCTTCATCAATCCCGCGAAGGCGGCGTTGAAGCGAACGGTTGGCGTTGCACTCTCCGCCAGAGGGCCCAACGATGCGGCGACAGCGCCACTACCGCCAGCAGTTGAGCCACTGAGACTATGACGATGGCCGGCCCCGTGGGCAGATTGGCGTGGAAAGAGATGTACAGTCCGATCACGACGGCAGTTACGGCAACCGCAACTGTCGCGACCATCATTGTGGATAACCGGCGCGCCAGGAGGCTGCCTGTGACGGCGGGTACCACCAACAGCGCCATAACCATCACATTGCCTACGGTTTTGAGAGCGGCAACCGTCGTGAGCGCGACCAAGAGCGGAAGCAAATATTCCAGGAAGCGCACGGGTACGCCGGATGCTTGGGCTATCGCAGAGTCGTATGTGGTGAATACCAGCTCCTTGTAAAACAACCGGATGACCACGATCACACCGCCGGCCAGGAGTCCCACAGCCAACACGTCGTCCCAGGACGCTCCCAACACACTGCCAAAAAGGATGCTGAGCAGATCGCCGGAATAGTTCGCGGCCAGGCTGAGCAACGTGATCCCCATGGCGAATCCGCCGGCGAACAGGACTCCTATGATGGCATCCAGGCGGACACCGGCGCGGCGGGATACGAACGAAACGCCCAGGGAAGCCGGGACCGCCCAAATCAACGCGCCAAGAAAGATATTGGCTCCGAAGAGGAAAGCCACAGCCATTCCGGTGAGCGCAGAGTGAGCGATTGCGTCTCCCAGAAATGCCATACCGCGTAATACGACAAACGTGCCAACCACGCCGCAAGCGATGGCGGCGAAAGCCGATACCAACAACGCGCGCTGCATGAACCCATACCGCATGGGTTCCACGGTGAGTTCAACTATGTCCACTATCCTGAATCCTGGTTCTCGCCGACGGCACAAAAAAAGGGACGAATAATCATCCGTCCCCCGTTTCGGGTCTATAACGCGGTCAGTGAAGCAGTTCCGCAAGAGAGTCGGCGTTAGCGCGCATCATGTCGACGTAGGTGGTGTGGGTCTGATCGGGAAGGGAGCGGAGTATGCCCACCCCGACCCCTGCGTCCCTGGCAACCTGTTGGAGAGCATCCGCCGAGAATTGAGGCTCGGCAAAAACGCCCTGCAACCCCTGGTCATCGACCAGATCAAGCACGCGGGCAATGTCGTCAGGAGAGACCTCGCCCGCATGGGCGCCGACGAACGCCATGACTTCGAAATCGTATCGGGTCCCGAAGTATCCGAAAGCGTCGTGGAAAGTGACTATCACGCGACTCTCATGGGGGACATCGGCCAAAGTGTCCGAAATGTATTGGTCCAATGCTTCCAGTTCTTCGATGTAGGCGGCCGCGTTGTCCAAATACACACCTGCGTTGCCGGGGTCGGCGGCCACAAGGCCATTGGCAATTTGGTTGACGTAGTGAACAACCATCCTGGGGTTGAGCCAGAAGTGGGGATCGCCCTCGCCGTGGTCGTGGCCGTGATCGTCGTGAGACTCCATAGATTCAGAACCGTTGCCGTGGTCGTCGTGCCCTTCTTCCGGATGCTCTCCGGTGTCCAAGATTCCCACGAAGGCGATTTTGGTGGGCTTACCGTCGACATCCCAATGGTCGACCACCTCCAGGTGATCGGCATCCAAAGCGAGGACTTCGCCGGCCGCCGAGTCGGTGATGAATATGTGACCGGGAGCAGATGCAATGTGCGGCCGCGCCCAGAATCCGGGGTCGATGTCATCCGAAAGGAAACCGGACGCAGACGCCAGGAGGTCCCCGCCATGCGCGTCGTATGAGCGGAGTTCCCCGTCGGACATGAGGACCAAAAGCAATTCGCCGTCGTAACTGATCGCGATCTGGATTGGCCTGGTGGACTCCGTGGCGGGGATGAACTGCTCCATCTCGCCGGCTTCCGGTTCCACCAGATAGAGACCTACTGCGGAGCCCAGCGCGAAGAAGTGATCCAGCCCGTGATGTCCCCAGACCGAGGTCAGTCGGAAGTCTTCCGGCGACCCGTCGGGCGCGGCAATAAATTCGTCATGGTAGTGGCCGTCGTGGCCTTCCATGACCAGGACGCCGCCGGTACATCCGAAAACGGCGATGTGCCCATTTCCAGCGTCGCCGTGGAGGTCAGGGCAACCCTCAGCCCGGTGCAACACATTGCCGTCGATGTCTCGGATTTCAGCGCCGACGGGCAACCTGTAGTCTGCCGGGTTCTGGAGGTAATTTGGGTGCTGGAGCGACACGGCGAACAGATCGTGTTCCAGGGGTACCGCTGCGCCATGTTGGGCGCCGGCATTCATCATCACGGGAACCCAGGTATCGCCTTCGTGTTCCAATTCATGCTCGTTGATGAGGACGATGTCGCCGGAGCCATCGTAATAAACGGTCGCCCACTCGCGGCCAACGTACAGGTGGACCGGGCGGTCGCCGCTCAAGTTTGTGTCGAGGAGTTGGAGGTCGGATTCGACCAAGTCAAAATGGTCGCCGTGTTCCTCGAGGTATATGCCCCCGTCGAAGATGTGGACATTGTTTGCGTCCGAGGAAACTGCGATGGCGTAGCGGCCCGATGCTGTGGGGTAGATGCGGCCGGCGCGTGAGCCGAGGTCAAACTCATTCTGGTGCACGTGCCCTGATTCCAAATCGATGACCGAGAGACCCGAACCTTCACCATCGCCGACGAGGAGACGGCCGTGGGCTTCGGCTTCCGATTCGTGCCCGTGCGCCTCATGTCCGTGTTCGTCGTGATCGCCTTCGGGGAATGGCAACTCCACCAGTTCCTGAGGTTCCAGGCCGTCGGAGGCGACGACGCGAACGGCGTCGGAAGATGCGGCGTTGTCGATCAGATTTTCGACCTGTTCGGACAAGCCGACACCGTTGCTGACTATCAGACCTGCCTCGGCGATCCGGACGCTGTCTTGAGGCGTGCTGTTCCAAGTATGGGCATCGGCTCCAGCGGGTACCAGGGCATCGACGGCAACGCGGTTTCCGCCTACCTTGGCTACCAGGTCGGCCAGGAGGGCGTTGCCGGCGACCACCTTGATGGGCTCGGCTGGCGGGGAGCCAACTGACGTGGTGGATGCCGTTGTCGGTTGTGGAGACGCGGATGACTGTGCTGGCGCCGGTGGTTGGGCCGAAGCAGATGACTGGGATGACTGGTCCTGGGTTGCCTGATCTTGGGTTGCCTGATTGGAGGCGGTTTGAGCCGGGGCCGAACCTGCGGAAGCGGATGAGTCTGCCGGAGGGAGCGCGGACTCGTCGCCGCCGCAGGCGGTCATCAGGATCGCGACAGATGCCAATACTACGGCGTTTAGGACTGACAATCTGGCGCGGGAAAATACCAACGGGGATGTGATCCCACGGGTAGCGGAACTGTTTTTGCGCATGGACGTGGTCTCCTGGGTCGACATTCAACGTTCAATACATAGTCTCAATAAAATACTGTGAATGAAATGTAGTATCAATAATGCGCGAAAAAAGGCCGGCTCCCGGGATCAAAGACTCGTTGACATCAGTCTGTGGCGCATAACTGGCAACGCCCGTAAACCTCCAGCCAATGGCCGCTCATCTGAAAGCCGGCAGCAGATGCCGCGGCCTGCAAGGTTTCTTCGACGTCGCAATCTGCGAGGTCAGCGGAGGCGCCGCAGACCGCGCAGAGCATGTGATGGTGATGGCCCTTATGGCTGAGTTGATAGCGGAGTTCGCGGTCTTCAAGAAGCACGCGGCAGACCTGATCCGTTTCGACTAGGAGGCGGAGTCCGCGATACACGGTAGCCCGGCCAACGCAGGGCAGGGCTGCGCAGAGATCCTCAGCGGTGAACGGGCGAGTCTGAGCGGCAGCGGCGCCGATGACCAGACGGCGTGGTTCGGTGTCCCTGTAACCGCGGCCGGCGAGGTCGGCGACGATTTCGTCGACGACAACCGCGCTCCTGGGCCGCGGATGCCTGTGTCCCGAGTGTTTTCCGTTGGCGGTGGTCATGTTGATACGCGATCTCATATCTTGGAAGGATCCATAGGGTTTGTCAAGAGGCGGCCCGCGCTCACGCGTACCCGGTTTGGTGGTGTTTGATGGCGAAAAGGTTAGTGGGCGGGTCGGGGGTGGCGAGGTAGAATTCGTAGCCCAGGTGGAGTACGCCCAACTTGCCTCGTGAGCAGACCTGCCGTCGGAAAGTTGGCGATGCTCGCATTCCCATCAGTATCAGCAGGCAACAGGCCAGCAGCAGCCCGACCAGTAACCGTTGCAGCCGGCCGGTAGTGGTTACGGTGCTCCGGTTCAGCCCGAAGCGCTGTTTGCCGTCCTTGAAATACTGCTCCGGCTGCATCCGCTTGCGATACATCCGCACCGCTTTACGAGGGTCCGTCAGCGACGTGGCCAGATACCAGGGTTCCCGATGGCCGCGGGCCCAATAGAGCACCAGGTTGATGACCACTGCGCCGTCGGACCGGTAAAGGGTGCGAGGCCAGAACAGGATGCGGCCTTTGGGCAACCGATAGTCGCGCAATCGACCGCGATAGTGGGTGCCCTGTACCACCACGTCGCCTCTGAGGCGGATGACGTAGTCCACGGGGTAGCCGGTGTGGCGGGGCATCTGCTGCACAAAACGGATCAGGCTGGCTCGCCCAAACCCGCGGTCGGCCAGCAGCAGGGGCCGGATGGTAATCGGCAAATGACGCAACAACCGACCGATGAAGAACTCCTCCACCCGGTTCTGGGATGGGTCCAACTCTTCCGGCGTGGACACCCAACTGAGCAGGGGCAGACCCCGACCTCGGAAACAGACCGCGGCGAACAGACCGTTGCGCCTCTGGCCCAGATCAGACCAGTCGATTATGATCGGCGTCAGTCCCCGCAACTTGGCCGCCTGACAGATGGGTCCCAACAATCCCGTTTGCACCGCCACCGTGTCAAAGCCGGTGTTGGACAGAAAGCGAAACAGCCGTTTCTTCCGTTGGTGGTGGGAATAGGGTAACTGGATCTGCCAGGCCTGCACCAACACCGATATGGCCAAGGTGCGCCGCTCCAGGATGGCCACGGTGAGCAGGGCCAGGTTGGTGCGACGGGTGGCGCGCAACTGGGGCAGCGAGTGGTTCAGAAAGGTGGCGATGCGGTGATACCATGCCATGGTCGGCCTCCCTGGTGGAACGGTGGTTGGTAACCCGTTCCTTAGCCCCAATCCACCGAAAGGATTAGTGTGGTGTCGTTGTGATGGGATAAGAAAGCGCTCCCGGCTTCAGGGATAATGGTTTTTGATACAGAAAACCACCCCGAAACGAGGAGCACCCATCGGATGGTACCACGCGAGCGCCTCGACCGCATCGACATCGCGTTTGATGATCACCGCTTGGTGGCCAATGCTGGGCTGATCCTACCGGTCACACTGGCCCATCGTCTGGGACTGGGCGAGTTGGTGGACCGCCATGTCGATCTGGGAGATGCACCGGGTCGGGCGAATGCGGGAGACAAGTTGCTGACCCTGGTGGCGTCGGCGCTGGCCGGTGGGGACTGCATTGACGACGCCGACGCGCTGCGCGCTGGCGGGACGGGGCAGGTGCTGGGCTGTACCGTGAAGGCGCCGTCCACCCTGGGGACCTTTCTGCAAAGTTTCCAGTGGGGGCACGCGCGGCAGTTGGATCGGGTGAGTCGTGAGGTGCTGGCGCGAGCCTGGGGCGCTGGGGCCGGTCCTGGCGACGAGCCGTTGACCATCGACCTGGACTCGACCGTCTGTGAGACCTACGGTCTGGCCAAGGAAGGTGCGCAGCGCCACAACTACTCCGGTCAGCGGGGCTATCACCCGCTCCTCGCCGTCGCTGCTGGTACCGGCGACGTATTGATGGCCCGACTGCGCAAAGGTAGAGCCAATCCGCCTCAGGCGGGCCCGCGGCGCCGCCAACTTCCTGCGTGAGACCATCAGCCGAGTGCGCTACGCCGGAGCCAAAGGGCAGCTCACCGTGCGTGCCGACAGCGGCTTCTACAACCACGACATCGTCGCAGCCTGCTGCAAGATGAAGGTCCGCTACTCCTTCACCGTCCGCCAGCACCAGAGCCTGCACAATCTCATCGAGGCCATACCCGAGGCGGAGTGGACGCCCATACCCTACTGGATGGAGGGCGTCGCCGACGTGGCCGAGACCACCTACACACCCTTCCAGCATGAGCCCGATGCCGTGCCGGTGCGCCTCATCGTCCGCCGGGTGAAACCCACGCCCGGTTCCCAGTTGGCGCTGTTCGCCGACTACGGCTATCACGCTTTCATCACCGACCGTGCGGGCGACACCCTGGATCTGGAGGCGGACCATCGCCGCCACGCCGAGATCGAGAACGCCATCCGTGATCTCAAGTACGGCGTGGGCCTCAATCCGCCTATGGCGGACCCTCGGGGCGCTTCCCCGCCAACGCCGCCTGGCTGGCGGTGCAGGTGATGGCGCATAACCTGGCTCGCTGGACCACGCGCCTCGGGCTGGGCGAGCCGGTGGTCACCACCAAGACCCCGCGACGACGCTTCTTCTCTCTGGCCGGTCGCCTCACCCGCAAAGCACGCCGCATCACCCTGCATCTTCCCCAGGGCTGGCCCTGGCAGAACCGGTTCAGCAGCGCCCTGTCCCGATTGCGCGCCCTGCCGCTCCCTTCCTGACGCCGATCTCGGCCTTTGACCGGTCCACCATGATGCCCCACGCCCGGCCGTCAACGCCCCGGCTGGGCCCCTCACGGTCGCCGCTGGCGGTCGCCGCTGAAAATCACCCCCAGCGTCGCTACCACGGAACTCAACATCCCCTCGGCGCGGCATCTACCACCCCACATCGTCCATTTCACCGGCATCAGGTCCTCGTCAGCCCGACCCTTGGTCCCTCATCCCTCATCTGACCACCGTTGCCGTATCCCTTCGGTGGATTCGGGCTTACGCGGAGAGACCGACCTTTTTCAACCCCTTAACTCAAACCGGGTACGCGTGAGCTCCAATACAAGCGGATAATGA
>JAJDXU010000280.1 GCA_022823105.1 Dehalococcoidia bacterium | reverse complement strand
TAATAGAGATAATCACCCGCATCGAAACCAGAAACGGAGATGACATGGCAAACGCAGTAGAGATAACGGACGCCACCTTCAACGATGAGGTAGTCAACTCGGATACGCCCGTGGTTGTGGACTTCTGGGCCGAGTGGTGCGGACCCTGCAAGATGATCGCGCCAGCCGTGCACGACCTGGCGTTGGAGTACGAAGGCAAGCTGAACGTGGCCAAGCTGGACGTGGACAGCGACCCGGACATTGCGGCGCGCTATGGCATCCGCAGCATTCCGGCCCTGATTTTCTTCAAGGACGGCCAGCCGGTGGACCAGGTTGTTGGCGCGCAGCCCAAGCCGGCGTTGAAGCGCAAGATCGACGCGGTGCTGGGCAGCTAGGTCGGTTGATCCGGCCAGCACGTTGCGGGAGTGGATGGGGCCCGGTGGCTCTTGCGGACTTCAAATCCGTTATGCCTCGTGACGAGCGGGGTAGGTGGGTTCGACTCCCTCGCACTCCCGCCAAAGTCTAGCCAGAACTCCTCAGAATTGGACCCCGGTTCCTGCCTGGTTTGAGCAGGAGCCGGGGCTTTTTTGGGCTACGCGGGTGGAGCGGGAGGCTCCGGTCAATCGGCGGGCCGGACCGGTGTCATGGCGTGGGCCATGCGATAACCGACGCGAGGCTCGGTGAGGATGTAGGTGGGATTCTGGCCGGTGTCGCCGAGTTTGCGACGCAGACGCCCCATGTGGGTTCGCACCACCCGAGGGTCGTTGGAGTGTGAGTGCGGCCAAACCTGTTGCAGCAGCTGCCTGTAGGAGAGAGCGTCCCCGTCGGCTGCGGATAGCTCCCGGAGCAAACCGTACTCCGTGGCAGTGAGTTCTACCGGAGTCCCGTCGACTCGAACTATGCGGTTGTCGTAATCGATCTCGAGCGCTTCCAGCGCCACGGCGCCGATGGGCGTGGCCGGAGGACCGGCGACGCGGCGGAGTTCCGCCCTGATCCTGGCCACCAGTTCCGTGGATGAGAACGGTTTGGACACGTAATCGGCCGCGCCGGCCTCGAAAGCCTGGGCAATCACCTGGTCCTGCCCATACGCGGACAGGAATATGACCGGGATGTCCATCATGGACTTCATCTGCCGCATCAAATCGATGCCGTCGCCGTCGGGGAGCACCAGGTCCAATATCGCCAGATCGGGGTTGGACATCCGGATCATGGCCAACGCTTCGGAGGGATCGCCAGTTACCATGACGGAGTAGCCGGTGCCGGACAGAGCATCCCTGACGGCGCGCAGGGTCTGGGGGTCGTCGTCGACCACCAAGATTGACGCCTCGGCGCGTTCCGGTCGGCGGGTTACGACATCCGGAATGGCAGCGGACGCGAGGGTCCAGTCGGTGGGTTCGGCGACGGGCAGGGTGAACGTGAACCTGGAACCGGCTCCCAACCCCTCGCTTTCCACCCAGATGCGACCGCCGTGGGCTTCGACAATTCCACAGCAAATTGCGAGGCCCAGACCGGCCCCGTGATGTGCATTCGGGCCATCGTCGGTTTGAGCATGGAATGATTTGCGGAACAGGTGAGAGGCGCGGTCCTGCGACACTCCGTGCCCAAAGTCCGTAACGGATATCGCGACGCGGTACTCATCCGGTTCTGCCGATACCCGGATAACAGTAGCTTCACGTGAGGACTCGGCGGCATTGGTCAGGAGGTTGTTCACCACCTGCACGATACGCCGTTGATCCGCCATGACCATGGGCAAATCCAACGGAACATCTATCTCCAGCGAGTGCCTCCCGCCACTGGTAAGGAAGCGCCGCCGGGCTTCGTCCACCATGGCGACAACCTGTGCCGGTTCAGGAGTAACGCTGAGGGTGCCGGTTTCGATGCGGGCAGCGTCGAGGAGATCGACTATCATGTAGCGCATGCGGTCGACCTGGTCGCGGATAATGCGGCAGAACTGGCGAACTTCAGCAGGGTCCAGTTCAGATTCCGATTCCAGGAGGGTATCAACTGAGCCTTTGATGGAGGTGAGGGGCAATCTCAGTTCATGGCTGACCATCCCAAGGAACTCGGTGCGTTGACGCTCCAAGTGTTCGATGGGCGTCATGTCCTGCAGGGTGACTACGAAGGACCGCATGACACCGTCGTCAGACAGGATAGGAGTAGCGTTGACCATGACGGTGACGCTGCGGCCTGTCGGACCGCGGAAAACCATCTCCTCCAACCGAACTGTTTCACCCCCGCTGAGCGTTTGTGCGATCGGGATTCCGCGCATCGGAAATTCTCGGCCGTCACCCCGGCGGACGGTCAGGGTATCCAAGAGTTCCTCGAACGGAATGTCGGGTTCAAAAATCGAGTTGGCGATTCGTCTGACCTCGCGGTTGTGTGAAATGATCGCCCCATCGACCGTGTCGAACACCAGGACACCGACCGGCGAGGTATCAATCAGGGCCTCCAGATCGGCCCTGGCCTGCTGTTCCTCCCGGTATCGCTGGGCATTGGATATGCCCAGCGCGGCCTGGGAAGCGAACATGGTCAGAATTTCCTGGTCTTCGAGGGTGAACTTGCGCCCGGATTCCGTATCGCCCAGGCATATTCCGCCCAGG
>JAJDXU010000056.1 GCA_022823105.1 Dehalococcoidia bacterium | reverse complement strand
GGCGTACCAGGCCGCGGTTCGCTGGAGGATGGGCTCGTCTTGCTGCAACGAGTGGGCAGCCAAAGCCGCCCAGGAAAATAAGCCCATCAGGACCGGCGTGGTGCGGGCGATGGCGCGGTCCGACCATTGGCGCTGCGTTTCCACCCCGAGGTGCGCCCGCACTTCCTGGTAGAGCCTGCCCCGTACTTGATACGGGGTGACTTCTCCGCCAGAGGCGGACCAGCGCAGCACAAACCATTCCAGTATCTGGAGTGGGTCCACGGTTTGATCAGTGCAGAGTAGCGCCCGGGTGTCCAGTTCGCCCTTGGGGTCTCGGACCAACACCCAGCGGATGGGCACGGGCGGTTTGCCAGGGTGATACCAGAGCGCGTTTCTCCCGGTACCTCTCGATGACAAACTGGGCCCGCTTGAGGGGCGAACACGGTTGCATGTGGCGTGACGAGGGCGCCATCGCAGACAATTGACGAGGTCGCCAGGGAGTGATAGCGTGCCGCTCGGCACAGTCGGTTATCGTCCCGAGAACATTGAACAGGCGTTGATTCCGCCAACCCACGCTGGCATTCCTGCCTCCTTACCGAATCAGCCGGGAACGTCTGACTGTGGCAAGTAATCCAATCTCTCGCATCCGCAAGGGGATCCCATGAGTGCTCGCCGTTTGTCCAATAAGCAATGGTTGACGCTGACCGCGCTGGCGATTTTGCTGGCGATGGCATTGAGCGCTGGCATCCTGTTTGCCGCCAATGCCCCTGAACCTCCCGACGCGGCAGTTGCGCCAATCCCGCCGGAACCCGTTGTTGACCGCGTTTCCCTGCAAACGGACGATGTGCAGGAACAAGTGAATCTGCCTCCGATTACCAAGGAACCTCCGGCGTACCCCAACCTGGATTCTCACCTGAACCAACTGGCGGAGGATTACGCAGGCGTTCACCAACCATCCGACGCTCAACAGCGCACAACCGAAACGGACGCCGAACCGGTACTGGTCACGCTCTACGTCGAACCGGAGCGCGTTGATGACGTCCGGCAGTATTTGGAGGACAACGGGATATTCGTGCGCAATGTCGGGGCTGATTACATAGAAGCCCATATCCCGCCGTCCATGTTGGGAGCCGCATCCGAGCAACCGGGGGTCCTGCGTGTGGATACCGTCATACCGCCCCAGTCCCATCAAAGCCGGGAGCGGGTGATTAGTCAGGGCGTAGGTTTGCATGGAGCCGACGCTTGGCACAATCTGGGATATCGGGGAAGCAGCATCAAGGTCGGAGTCATCGATTCCGGCTTTGAAGGATTTAGCCGATTGCAAGGGAGCGAGTTACCGGCCAATGTGACTGCTCGGTGCTATTTTGACGGGCCAAAGGCTCCGACTTCTCAACTCTCCGATTGTGAGGCGGGCAGCGATCATGGGACGGCGGTTGCCGAGACCGTGATTGATGTCGCACCAGAAGCCGAACTCTACATTGCCAAGGTTCACTCGTTTGGGGATTTGCGAAACGCTGCGGACTGGATGGCCGACCAGGGCGTGAAAGTCATCAACGTTTCGTTGGGTTTTGCTTATGACGGCCCAGGCGATGGCACCTCACCTTCCAGCAATAGTCCCCTAAAGACCATTGAAACAGCAGTAGCGAATGATATTACCTGGATCAATGCGGGTGGAAACGACGCACGGCGGGTGTGGTACGGGCAGTTCTTCGACCCGAACGACACCGGGTTTCATCACTTCAGGTCGGACGACGTGGGAAATGCTTTTCGAGTCCTCGAAGGGGATGCTCCCGTGCTGCTCCTATTGCGCTGGGATGATAGTTGGCAGGCCGCAGATTGCGACTTGGACCTGTTGCTTTTTGAAAACCGCAGGGACTCCAGTGGCAACTACATGATCGTAGACGCGGATGTGAGGATTCAAGACGGCGGTGATGGCGACACTCCCCTCGCCGCCGTGGGATTTCTAGGTCCCGCCACCGCTGACGAGGCCGGCATCTACTTCGTTGCGATACAGAAAAACGTGTGCCCTAACCCGCCAGCGTGGATGCAACTTCTCGCGTGGGACCCTCTGGACCACATTCAATATCAGTCCCCGAGCCATCACATGGGCAACCCGGAGGAAAGCCGCAGCGCGGGAATGTTGGCGGTCGGAGCCGCTCACTACTGGAACACCAACACCATCGCTGCGTACAGTTCCCGAGGGCCAACCATCGATGGTCGAACCAAACCGGACATCACGGGCGTTGCGTGCGGAACCACGGCCACGGACGAGCTCCTTTCCGTGGACGGCAACCAATGTTGGTTTCCTGGCACCAGCCAAGCCGCGCCGCACGTGGCCGGTATGGCGGCCCTGGTCAAGCAGAGGTTCCCCGATTACAGTCCGGCCGAAGTGGTCCGCTACTTGGAGCAGAACGCGGTAGACCGTGGCGCTGCTGGCGACGATAACACCTGGGGGCACGGTATGGCGACGTTGCCGGTGGTGCAGGCGTCCGCGCCCGGCCTCGCGCCTGCCGCGCCGCCCACGGGCAACATCGAGGTACGTGACGGCATCAATCCCGGGGAAGTCGTCGTGTCCTGGAACGCCGTGGACGAGGCAACCTACTATCGCATTGGGTACGTCAACATGGTAACGGATTACGAGCTCGCCAAGGCCAGCAACACCGGTGAATGGCTCGAAGCCTTCATCTACGTAGACGTGAACGCTCTCAACTTTACGGAGCAGGGTGGACGTGTGGAGTACACCGTGCGGCGATTGGCGCCGGGCGTACGCCACGCATTCACGGTCCTGACCAGCAACGACGTGGAGAACACGCGGGAGCACTTCGGCGGCAGGTACAGCTGGCCGAGCAGCCCGCGCTGGTCATTCCACACAACCGCACCGTAACGCCAGATTCGGACCACTCCAGCGGAGCAATAGTTGGTGTCCGGAGGGCGCCATACGGTCTGGGTAACCTAAACGCGTTAACGCCTGTGAACCGGGCGAAGCTCCGGATAGCGGCGCTACCCCGCGTTCGGCCTCTCGATAATTGCACGCGCCGGCACAGTGGTCCGCTCATAGTGGGCCGGTCGAACCACGAGCGGACGGGATTTTCAGGGACTACCTGAGCCGCAAACATTTGCATGGCTTTGGGACTATCGAATGTCCCTGTGCTCCTGCGCCCACACGTTGACAGATTGAGAGGCGCGTAATAGCATTAAATCATAACCGCCAATAAACAATATCAAACAACACGATTAGATTCTTCATAATGATTCCCTACCCGTCGTCGACGGCCCACGCGCCGGCTTCAATAACTCAAACACCGTGAGGATACAAAATGATCAAGATACACGGCAGTCCCCTCTATATGAGGTTCAGGAGAATAAGCAGAGCCGGAGCCATAGCGCTGCTGTCTCTGTTTGCCATCATCGGTTTCGCCTTCGTGACCGTAGAGCTTGCGGCGACCCGGGGCCAAGTACACGCCGCGCCGGCCACCGGCAAATACGACCCGTCACGGGAGATCGGTTGCCCGGCAGCCCACGTGAAGAAGGGCGACGACTTCCGAATGGCGGCGTACAAAAAGTTCGATTCCGAATGGCCCCGCGAGACCATGAAGGTGTGGCGGAACACGCACCCGACCACGGCGGACCAGACCAACTACGAGCGCCTCCGTCAGGTGCGGCAGCCCAGCACTGGGTCCGAGTCCAAGCACGGCGGGATGACCAGCGCCTTCCGCGCCCGGGACGGCAATTTCTCCGAAATCGACGAGACCTTCAAGTGTCCCGCGTGAACCAGATTTGCCGAATTGCCGTCGATTAGTTTGGCCGGTTCACCTCCTCTGACCGACCCCGCTGCTGGGCTGCGTGAGTCCGGTAGCTAGGGACGTCGAATTTCAGAATGACGGCCTGGTACATCACCCGGTAAATCGCCGCGGCGGTGGCCATCGGGTTGGCGAAGATGCGTTCCCACTCGGAGAAGACCAGGTTGGAGGTGATGCCCAGCGACCTGCGTACGCAGCGTTCGGCAATCAGAGTGAAGAGGATCTCGGACTCCTCGTTGCCCCTGTGTCAAGCACGGGGTCGGCTCTGGGGGAGGCAGCCCCAGTGGTCCCGGAGCAGGGAGTCGAAGCTGTCCAGCTTGCGCGGTTGCCTGGACAGGGCGTCGCCGTGGCCAGCCGCGGTGAAGTGCGCTACCGACTGGGCGACCAAGGCGGGCATTTTGAATTGGTGGCAGAGCTTGCCGATGCGCTCCTGCGCGAAGCTGGTGTCGGCGTCCATCATCCGCAGACCTCCGATCCTGCCAGGCCGATGGTGAACAGCCGTCGTAGATCTTCTGGTCCGACTCCTCGGTCAAGCGCCGGCGCCTCGGGCGGCTTGGGCTCGGCCAGGTCCCACACCTCGGCGTAGTCAAAGGGCTGGCACGCCTCCAACAGCAGGCACAGCGCGCTGTCCACATTGGCCTCCATTGTGGTGGCCTCCATTGTGGTGGCCTCCAGGTGCAGGATGGGGACGTACTCCGCGTCGGCCCGTTCCCCACTCCATTCCCTGAGGGCGTCGCAGGCAGGCGGAAGTGCCGGGTGGGGCAGAGCCGCTCCCTGAAACGGCGCCGGGCGAAGGCTCTCGGCTTGCGCGCCAGGCAACGGGACCGACCCGAGGTGCCGACCTCAGTGACCAGAGCCTGCCGCGTCCCGGTATGCTCACCGGCAGCAACCAATCCGATACGTTCCCGCGAAACGGCCGGCATGTTCGCACGGCTATGGCGAAATGTCGGTGCGCCAAATGTGGGGCACGCTTTGATGTTCCATCGGTTTGGCTGGCTGCCGACGCTGGCAAGTGAACAGGCAACGCCTGTGAAACCGCAGCCAATGCCGACAGCGCCACAGAGTTGCATGCGCGCTTTTTGGCTCGCGTGCGTTTTGGGAAACGGTTCGCGAATTACGAGGATATGCAGCCCGCAACCGACGACATCGAACCTGACTGCTCACACGGCCAAGTTTTGCGGGCCGGTGGACATAACGGTTGTGCGCTGGAAGTTTCCACCGTCCGCCGGGGGTAGCCCTGGGCCCAGACCCATTGGCGACTTGGGGTAGCCGACCACTGAGGAGTCGAAACATGGCGCCGAGCAACTACCGAGGAAAACGCGAGGTTGAGAGTATGTTTGTGGCATGGAGAAAGCGGCGGGTTCACCGTTCACGAAAATTCAGCAAACCGCAAAATCGTCGTCTTGGTCACGGATGCCTGTCGGCAGGTTGCCAGTGCACCGGCTTCCGCTGGTAAGACGGTTTGGGTTCCTGAAGGTCACCCCGAATCTGAAAAATTGCGGCGACAACCTCCCGGAACGCTGCCTGATGGTCAATGAAAACCAGGAAGCTGCACTCACGACAATCTGCACCCCCGACCCGCCCGACAACCTCTTCAGCATCCAACCCCGTCAAGCCGGGTACGCGTGAGCCTCCTGTTGGGTTGATCGCATCGATGGCGGTTCCTATAATCGCGGGCACTGCATTGATGAGACGGCCGAACGGCCCCGGGACTTCGGTCATCGAACCCACAAAGGAGTTTGAACATGCCTCGCCTGGATGGGAAGGTTGCTCTGATCACCGGCGCGACGGGCGGCATCGGCCGGGCCGCGTCCCGACTGTTCGCCGATGAGGGAGCCCGCGTTGCGCTGGTGGATGTCGACGAGACGGCCCTGCAGGACTTGGTCGGATCGATCGGCGAGGATCGGGCCAGCTACTCGGTGGCGGACGTGACTGACCCGGCGCAGAGCCAGGCTTACGTCCGAGCTGCAGCGGAACGCTGGGGCGGCATCGATGTGTATCTCGCCAACGCTGGTATTGAGGGGCAGCTATCGCCAATCCCGGACTATCCCATCGACGTGTTCGACCGGGTGATGGCGGTGAACGTGCGCGGCGTCTGGCTTGGCATCAAATACGTGGTGCCGGTGATGCGCGAACGCGGCGGCGGCAGCATCGTGATCACATCCTCGACCGCCGGAATCGGCGCCGGCCCCGACATGTCGGCGTACACCACCAGCAAGCACGCGGTGATCGGTCTCATGCGCACGGCGGCCATGGAGGGAGCTTCCCAAGGCATTCGGGTCAATACGGTGAATCCCGCCCCCATCGAAACGCGCATGATGCGGTCCATCGAGGAGCAGCGGGTGGCCGCCGCGGACGACGCGAACGTCACCGTCGAGCAGACCTACCGCGCGGCGTCGGCCCGGATACCCCTGGGTCGGTACGGCCATCCGGAGGAGGTGGCGCGGCTGATGCTATTCCTGGCCAGCGACGACAGCAGCTTCTGCACGGGCGGCGTTTACATGGTGGACGGCGGGCGGTCGGCGGGAAACAGATAGCGAGTTCGCCCCCACTCGCGGGGCGCCGGCCCTCGCTGGACGCCGGCCCTCGCGGGGCGCCGGCCCTCGCTGGACGCCGGCC
>JAJDXU010000291.1 GCA_022823105.1 Dehalococcoidia bacterium | reverse complement strand
CAGCAACTCCTGGGATTCCCGGTTGCCCATCTGCTCAAGCTCGGAAAGGTCCATTTCGATCCCGAAAAGCGACCGCAACCGCCGGAGGATGTCATAGTAGGCCCGGTGGTCTTGCGTGATCCCCAACTGGTTGTTGTTGTTGGTCATGAACGGGTACATCGGAGCCATGGCTCCCATGCGGAACATCTGGACGTCCGTGTACTCAAAGTGGGCAAGCGAAACCAGGGCCATTCCGATGGTCGGCCCCTGCCGTCCCCGGCTGCCGTAGCTGGAAAACTGGACGCCGTACCGTTCCAGCTGTTCTTTCATGCCAGGTTGTGAGTACACACAGGTGATCCTGCGTTCCAGGTCCGGCGGCGCCGGGCCGTTGACGCCCTCAACAGCGACGGTTTGCTTCAGGCCCAGATCCTTGATGGCGGTGAAAAACGCCTCGGCATAGATGTCCAACCGGTACCAGGGCTCCTCGCCAAGGAACACGAGCAGCCCGCTGCCGATTTCGTAAAACGCGTTCTGACGGGTCATCGCCGAACTTGGCAAACCCTCGTGAAACGCAGCGGCAGGGCGGAACGCGTCATGCGTCCCCGCCACCTGGAACGGGTAGCACATCTTGTTGACGTATTCCGTCATCTGGCCGATTTGGCGACCCCCGTTCTTGTCGATCAGGTAACGGGGCAGGCCGCTGGAAATCCGGCCGCCGTTTGACCATTGCCGGCGCCAACCGGCAATCAGGTACTCGGCTTCCGGTTTGTGGGTAAAGTTGAAGAGTTCCTCAGGCATTATGGACCGCCTTGGAGCGTGGCCGTCTCATCGAGGTTTCGCCTAATATACCACATCCCTGCCGATCCCCCTGACGCCTAGTTGCGGGAAAACCCGCCTCCCTGGCCACCGGTCTGCTCATTCACCAGGAACGTCCCCGAATCCCTGCCGTGGATGGTTTCCAGTTCCACGTCGAACCGCTGACCGCCGAATTCGCCCAACATCTCGAACCGCCTCTCGGTGTAAACCCTGCCTTCAAACCCCACACTCTCAACGTCGCGCTCGTCCTCGCCCGACAGATACATCTCGACCGCGGTGGTCATCAACTTCTCCCGGTCCTCCCCGTTGAGGACCCCCGGCGCACGCAGAAACACGTACCCCCACCGCATGCCCTTGTGCTCCATCATGAGGAATATAAGTAAATTCCCGCGGACGCTACCATGCTTACGCTAGGGATTACCGTCGAGACCGGGAGTCCTCGACGGCTTTAAGTCGCTTACACACCATGTTCGTACGCGTCTCGCCTCCGGAATCCACAACGACCACGGTGTAACCCATGGTCATGAGGTCAAGGACATCTCTCGCAATTGCTTCGAGCTCTCCCTCAGGGATGCCGCTCAAATCAAAAGAAGGGTGCTCGCTCACCTGGATTTTGAGCGCCGCGTGTTGCTGATCAAGCCACTCTTGGAAATCTAACCGATTCCGACGCTCGGTAGGCGTATCTAGACCTCCACAGAACGAATAGAAAGAAAACTCGCTGAGCCCCTCTGGTCCTCGTTTGCGACCCAACAGCGAGACAATCGCCGTGTCTGGTTCCGGTAATCCTCGTACCCAATCCGAGACGAGCGCATCTGGCACAGCACCATATCTGCCTTTCGATCGACCGGGGCGAGCGCAGGTATAGAAATGAGCTTCGTCGAGAGTACACTCAGGCGTCGTCCATTGTCTCATTTTATGAGGTTCCATTCTGCTCCTTTCACGAGGAAGGGCCAATTTATAGAGCACTTGTCCATGTCTCGTCCTCTACGTACGTTGGTGGGCGGTGAGGGACTCGAACCCCCGGCCTTCTGCGTGTAAAGCAGACGCTCTAACCATCTGAGCTAACCGCCCTGGCTGGGACGTGGATTCCCGCTTTCGCGGGAATGACGTGGCAGGGACGCCATGGGTGATGAGGCATACAAATGGCGCGCTTGGCGAGATTCGAACTCACGACCTCTGCCTCCGCAGGGCAGCGCTCTATCCACTGAGCTACAAGCGCGCGACGGAATATGGTGCCGAGGGAGGGATTTGAACCCACACGTCCTAATGGACACTGCGCCCTGAACGCAGCGCGTCTGCCGTTTCGCCACCTCGGCTCGGTGGTTTTCCGCTGTTAAATGACTCTCGCTGCGGCGGGCGTGGTGGGCGATGGAGGATTTGAACCTCCGACCTCCTCGGTGTGAACGAGGCGCTCTAACCGCTGAGCTAACCGCCCCAGCGTGACTCGCGTTCTATTATAGCCCCGCGCCCCCGAATCGGCAACCGACTGCGTCCCGTCACGGGTACCCACTTGGCAATTGCGTGGCGGAAGGACGGAAAAGCCGATTTCCCGCTCATTCCCTCTCATTTGCGCTAATTCCAGCAGGGCATCGGACCGGTCGTGGGGCTGAATGGAGGGCGGATGGCAGGGTTTTGGGGGCATTTTTAGCAGTATTGGCGATCAGGTGAGCGGGTTTATGGGAGGGAGGTTCGCGGTGTAGGGAGCTGGGCATTGGGTCGGTTGTCGCGGGCCTCGATGGCGGGTTGGATATGGGGCGCTGGGTAATATGGTACGGATGGGGCAGGGGTTGAAACAAGTGGGAAGTGTCAGCGGGACGCGGGAGTCTGAGCTGGAGGTTTTGGGGGAATTGGATGATTATGGAGAGCGATGGCAGGCGTTTTTGCCACAATAGGCAGGTGAATCACAAAAAATTGGGCGTTTTGGCGCCGACAGGAATGACTGTGCCGCCTGAATTGGGGCGGCGGGGGCGCTCGGAATGACAGGTTGCGCGAAGCGGGTACGCGTGAGACCGTGTCCCAATCAACCCGGCGGCAACTACCACGCCCCCGGACCAAGAAAGGGGCGACCCGAAGGCCGCCCCTCAACTTCGCTGCCACCGCACGTTATGTCAAAAAGCGGCCGAAAATAAGCGTGTACGCAACATAACGCGCCTTGTGCGAACCAATCAATGCGCCATCCGGCGCGGGTCAGTGAGCCCCAACGCCGCTGATCTCCTTGCCCGGCTCTCCAACCGCGCCCGATTCCAAAAGCCTGGCAAACTCCTCGGAGTCGTAGCCCAATTCCGCCAGCACTTCCTCGTTGTGCTCTCCCAGAGCGGGCGGAGCCATCCGCAATTCGGCCGGCGTTCCGCGCAGCTTGATCGGCGAGTTGGGTACCCGAAGGTCCGGCACCTTGGGGTGGTTGATCTCCAGGAACATCTCCCTGGCCGCCACCTGTTCGTCCGCCACCACGTCCGAGGTCTTGTTGATCGGACCCACCGGCACACCCGCTTCGTCGATCACCTTCACCCAGTGCGCCACGGTGTTGGTGGCGAATATGCTGTTTAGAAGGTCAACCATCTCGGCACGATGCGCCACCCGGTCCGGATTCGTCGCAAACTTGGGGTCGTCCTTCAGGTCCGGATGCCCGATGGCGTTGCAGAACCGCTCCCACAGGTTCGGATTGGCGACCCCCAGGATGAAGAACCCGTCCGCCGCCTGGAAGCTCTGGTAAGGCACCAGGCTGGGATGCCCCGAACCCAGACGATGCGGTTCAATACCGGTTCCGATGAACCCGGTCGCGTGGTAGCTCATCGCCGCCACCTGTCCGTCCAGCAGCGCCGTGTCGATCAATTGACCCTCGCCGGTCTTGTCCCGGTGGTACAGCGCGGTGACGATGGACCCGTAGGCCAGCATCCCCGTGAAGAGGTCCACCAGTGAGAAACCAACGCGCATGGGCGGCCCATTCGGGTCGCCGGTCAGGTGCATCAACCCGCTGTACGCCTGGATAATCAGGTCGTACCCAGGCTTGTTGGCCATCGGCCCTGTCCGTCCATACCCCGAAATGGTGCAGTAAACGATATCGGGATTGATCGCCTTGATGTCTTCGTAGCCCAGGCCCATCCGAGCCAGCGTACCGGCCCGAAAGCTCTCAATCATCACGTCGGCGTCCTTCGCCAGCGTCTTGACGATTTTGAGACCCTCTTCCGACTTCAGGTTGACCGACAGGCTGCGCTTGTTGCGATTGAATGACAGGAACTGCGTGCTCTCGCCGTTCCAGATCGGCGGCCACTTGCGCGTCTCGTCGCCGTCGTTGGGCTCCTCGATCTTGATGACATCTGCGCCCATGTCGGCCAAATTCTGGGTGCAAAATGGGCCCGCCAAGGTGCGTGTGAGGTCGACAACCTTGATGTTTTCCAGAGGCTGAGACATCGTTACAGTCCTCGCTTTTTCAGTTTCGCCGGATTATAGCATGGGGGTGTCCCGCGTCCGGTTTTATCATATTACATGGATGCTCACTGCATGCGATGCAGCTGAGTCTTTCGGATTGCGTGACGGTATCGTGCTATACTGCTGACCGAGCAGTACCGTATCGTGGGGGAAGCATGAGTTTCATGCGGTATCGTTGGGCGTTTTGGGTGATGGCAGTAGCAGTCACTACCGCGTTCGCCTTCGGTATGAGCCAGCGTTACGATAATTGGCTCATACTGGTTGTTGGCGTACCACTAGGAGTTGCAGTGATGGTCGCGCTGGCAGTATTGCCACGTTACGAACGCGATTCATCCCCAGACAGCGCCAGCGATGAGTGACGAAGCGAAGCGCCACTGGGACACCATCAGCATCGGAATGATGACGCTGGCAACGGCAGTCATTGCGGGCATGTTCGGCTTGTTGGGGCTTGGTAACGTCTCACGAAAGGTATCGCCTGATCTCGCGGAAGTTGCGATATTGATGGCCGCAGTAGTAGCAGCCCTATTGTATTTGGCGTGCCTGATGTACGGCACTAACGCTATCTTGGATACCTCCAGTAGCGGAGACGCCAAATTTACTTCGGCGCGCAGGCTAATCCATACGTTCTACGTGATGGCGGCGATCGTAGTCCTAGTGGCCGGCCTTACCATAGCATACCGGTTGGGCAACTACGAACCCTGACGAAGAAAACTCTTGAAGTGAAGGTTGGGCCAAAGCCGGCGCAAGCGATAAAGGATGGACAACTCCGCCGGTCGTTGGCATCGATAATATGTTCGCCAATTATAGATGTTAGCGTGAGCGCGAATTTTCGTTATGTAGAGTCCCGCCGCAGATGTCATCCACTTCCGCCCACCCCCTGATCGTGTCCCTCGGCGGCATCAACATGGACCTGGTCACTTTCGCCGGCCGCCTCCCCGTCGATGGCGAAACGGTCGTGGGCGACAGCTTCGTAACCTACGCCGGCGGCAAGGGGGCTAACCAGGCCGTGGCCGCGGCGCGCATGGGCGCCCGCTCCGCCATGGTCGGGCGCGTCGGCGACGACATGTTCGGCCCGCAGCTGATCGAACTACTGCAATCCGCCGGAGTCTCCACGGATGCTGTGGCTGTCAGTCCCAACACTACCTCCGGGATAGCGGTAATCAACGTCGGTCAGGGCGGACAGAACCGCATCGTGCAGGTCCTCGGGGCCAACGACACCTGCGGCGACGGCGAGTTTGACGCCATTGCCGCCCACTTGCATGAAGCTTCTGCGCTGCTGCTCCAACTCGAGGTGTCGATTGAGCTATCATTGCGCGTCGCCGCTCAGGCGTCCGCCCGCGGCGTGACCGTCATCCTCGATCCCGGCCCGGTACGACCGGTGCCCCCGGAGTTCTACCTCCACGTGTCCGTCATCACCCCCAACGAGACCGAAGCTGAGGCGTTGGTCGGCCATCCCATCGCAGACGTGGGCGCAGCAGCAGCGGCCGCTCACGAGCTTGTCCAACGCGGCGTCGGCGCCGCCGTCATCAAGCTCGGCTCCATGGGCGCCTATTGGTCCGACGGAAATGACGCTGGCCACGTCCCCGCTTTCCCGGTAAAAGCGGTCGACACCGTGGCCGCCGGCGACGCGTTCAACGGCGCGATGGCGGTGGCCTTGGTTGAAGGCGTCTCGCTGCCGGAGGCGGTCCGGTGGGGCTGCGCCGCCGGCGCATTGGCGGTGACCAGTGTCGGTGCCCAGGACTCCATGCCGACCCGTTCCGCCGTATCCGATTTGCTGGGCATTAGCTAGCCGTGCAGTTATGTCAAATTAGCTGTTCTTCCGCCGTGGCCACCAACGATAAATTCTGCCCCTCCTGCGGTTCCCGCCTGACCCTGCGCGAGAGCGAGGGCCAACCGCGTCCCGTCTGCCCCGATTGCGGTCGGGTTATGTACTACGACCCCAAACTCGCCGCCACCTGCGTCGTGGAACGCGAGGGCCGCACGCTGTTCGTCCAGCGCGGCATCCCCACGGGTTACGGACTCTGGAGCCTCCCCGGCGGCTACGTGGATCGCGGCGAACTCGTGGAGGACGCCGCAGCCCGGGAGGTATTCGAGGAAACTGGACTGAGAGTGGTCGCCGAGCGCCTCATCGGCGTGTTCTCTCAGGCGGAGCATCCGGTTGTCGTGGTCGCATACACTGCCTCCGAAACCGGCGGCGCGCTGATCGCC
>JAJDXU010000340.1 GCA_022823105.1 Dehalococcoidia bacterium | reverse complement strand
GCCACGGCCAGGTCGTGGGTGATGTACAGGTACGCGATGCCCAACCGGTCCGCCAGCTCCTGCATCAACGACATGATCCCCGTACGGCTGGAAACGTCCAGCATGGACGTGGGCTCGTCCGCCACCACGAACGACGGGCCGATCACCAGCGCCCGCGCGATGGCGACCCGCTGGCGCTGTCCGCCCGAGAGCTCGTGGGGCCGCCGGAACAGGAATGCGCCGGCCGGCGTGAGGCCCACCAGGTTCAGTATCTCGGAGACCCGGTCCAGGCGGTCCTGCACGTCGCCAACCCCCTGGACCACCAGCGGCTCCGCGATGGTGTCATACACCGTCCGCCTGGGGTTCATCGACTCGTAGGGGTCCTGGAAGATCATCTGGACCTGGCGGCGAAACACCCGCAGCTGCCGCCCCTTGATGTTCGCCGCGTCCACCGAGCCCGCCAGGTGGCCGCCCACGGCCGGCGCGGGGAACCGGTAGGCGATGCTGCCCCCGGTGGGTTCCAGCAATTTGACCAGCAACTTGCCCACGGTGGTCTTGCCGCAGCCCGATTCGCCCACCAGTCCCAGGCTCTCAACCCGTCCCAGCCGGAAGGACACGTCGTCCACCGCGTGGATGAAACCGGTCGGCTTGCGGAACAGGTTCGCGGCAATGGGGAACCGCTTGGTCAGACCATCCACGGCCACCAGCGGCTGCGAGTCGCCGTCAAATCCGCTCGCTACGGTTCCCGTATGAGATTCTGCGCCTCTTGTGGCCATTTGCAGTATCCTGCACGCTTGGATGTTCCCGAAAACGGTTCCCGGCTTCACACATGGGTCAGCGGTTCCAGCGGGCCCGGCAACAGTTCCACGTCGTCCAGGCCTTCGGCAATGTCCCGGGGCGGCAGCTCATCCTCGTTAAAGTTGCCGTGGAGCGCCTCCGCCACATGGTACCAGCGGTCAACCGGCGGGAGACGCGGCGGGTCAGGCGGCGGCTTCACGGGTCATGGCGTGGAGGGCTTCGGCGGCGTCCGGCCGGAGCAGCGCGATCCCCTCGGGCGGGATGTTGTTGATGGAGGCCTGGCCGTCGAAACCGCGGCGGGCCGTCTCGGCGAACTCGTGGGCGCGGTCGCTGTGTCCACTTGCGCGCTGCCAGAAGTGCCACGAGCCGAACCACAGGAAGCAGGCGTGCAAGTAGGCCCAGAGCGGCATCGGGCGGCCGGACCACGGCGAGGTTGCCAATACGTCGCCAGCGTCGCGGTAGGACAGGAAGAGGCTGTCGGCGATCTCCATCTTGGAGACCAGGGCGTGGATCGCTTCGTGGAGGAGGGCTTCCACCACCTGCCCGGGGGCCCATCTGAGGGAATGGAGATTGGAAAACGCCGCCAGTCCCCGAAGGTGAGGATGGGATCCGGACACGGTCATGTTGGGATCGTCCGGCACGCGGGCCAGGGACACCACGCGGAGGCAGGCGTCCAGCATGTTGCACGTCGGCCCGGACACCGATTCGATGAACTGTATGGCCGACGACAGCTTGGCCGTGGCTTCCTCGAACTCGGCGTCCTGGTGTGATTCGACGAACCACCGGGTGTAGCCGAAAATCGTCGCGTAGGTTGGACTGTAACCGTCGACAACGGTCCCCCTGACTACAGGCGCGAGGACGAAATCTTCGACCCGGCGGTAAGGGGAGGGAGGCGCCGTCCCGGCCCGGTTGCGGCTGACGCGCACGTCGCCGAGGGCGCTCCAGCGACCGTTGGGCAACGGACGGGCCGTGGACTGACCCGCGACACGCAACTCAACGGCGCAGAAACTCTGCAATATCTCGGATACCTCGGAAGCCGGCGTGCTGTGGGGAGCGGCCAGCAGCCTGAACACCTCGGGAGCCAGCTCGATGCGCCGCCACGTTTCCAGGGGCATGTCGGACAGCATGGCGTTGAGCTCATCGTTGGACTCGCCCAACGCGTCGATGCGGGCCCTGACGAAGGCGGAGTGAATCGAGTTGATCTGGGACAGGAGGACCGTCTGGTCGCCGTCCCACCGAAGGACCTCGGGCAGCGTTGAGATGAGACTCGAGGCCAGGGGATCCGTGCCGACGTTCTCGAACAGCCTGGGATCCAGCCGGTCGAACGCCAGGTCGGGGCGTTCGCTCCGGGCGCCATCTGATTGCGTCAAGAGGATGTCTCCTATCGCTTTGCCGGCGCGAAGCGCCGACGAGGGTGTAGGCGGTCATCCGGGCAGCCATGATCTCAGGCTGAACGATTAATGACAGTGATGCGGATCGAAAACGTTGGATGATTATGTAGAGCGATGAGACTCTACCACCAACCTGCCTATCATCCAAGCATTTCGGGGCAATTGCAACCGCCAAAGACATGCCAGACCGGTGTGTGGCAGAAGATGTCCCGCCGGCATTCGCGGATGCGCCTGCTATAATCGGGCGGCATTTTGCCGCCTGTTGGCCGATTGCGTTTGTGAACCTGTGAACTGCTGGATTTTCGTGTCATTTTGCCGGCCGGGCGGGACGGCGCGTGTCGTACTGCGACGCGACGGCGGCTGATGAGGGAGCTGCAGACCCGGCTGGGCAGGGCGACGCCCTTCTACTACGGCTGGATCATACTGGGCCTGTCGGGGGTGGCGTCGTATTCGGCGCGGCCGTTGATGTCGGTGGCGGTGCTGACGGTGTTCGTCGTGCCCATGTCCGAGCAGTTCGGCTGGACGCGGGCGGAGTTCGCCGGCGCGGTGAGCCTGGGCGGAGTTTTCGCGGCGGTGATCTCGCCGCTGGTGGGGCCGGTGCTGGACCGGTACGGATCGGGCATGGTGGTGGGCATATCGTCGGCGATCGCAGGATTGGCCGCGGTGGCATTGGGCGCGGTGAGCCAGATCTGGATGTTCTACGTGGTGTACGTGCCGGGACGCGCGATGTTCGCCAGCCCGCTGGAGTTGGGAACATCGGTGGCGGTGAGCAACTGGTTCATCCGGCGGCGTCCTTTCGCGCTGGCGCTGAACCACGTCACCCAGGGGTCAGGGCTGGCGGTGATGCCCCTGGCGGCGCAGGCCATCACCGGCGCGTGGGGCTGGGAGACTGCGTGGTACAGCCTGGGCGTCTGGACCATCGCGGTGGGCGTCGTGCCGGCCATCCTGCTGATGGCCCGGCGGCCGGAGGACCTGGGGCTGGAACCGGACGGCGGCGAGGATTCGACCCGGCGAGCGTCCGCATCAGGCCGGCGTCCGCAGACGGCCTCCGACGAGATCAACTTCACGCTGCGGCAGGTGATGCGGGTCCGGTCCTTCTGGCTGATGATGCTGTTCGCCTTTGCGGGTTTCATCGTGCAGGCGGGGGTATCGCTGCACCAGGTGCCACACTTTGTGGACCAGGGGGTGCCGCCGTCGGTGGCGGTGTGGACGGCGAGCACGTTCGCCATATCGCAGGTGCCGGCGAGCGTGTTCTTTTCGGCGATGGCGCAGAAGACGCACGCGCGGTTCGTGATGACGGCGTCGGGCCTGGTGGTTGCCGCGGGCGCGATCACCACGGCCTTTGCCAGCGAGATCGCGGTGGGTGTCCTTGGGGCATTCTTCCTGGGGTTCGGCGTGGGCGGCCTGCATATCATCGCGCGTCTGACGTGGGCCGACTATTTCGGCCGGCTGCACCTGGGTTCGATACGGGCGTGGGGTCTGGCGGCGCAGGTGGGCGGACAGGCGCTGGGTCCGACGGCGGCCGGGCTGGCGGTGGACCGGTTCGGAACCTACGAGGGAGCGTTCCTGGCCTTCGGCGTCAACCTGGCGGTGGTGTCGCTCCTGATGCTGACGGCAACGCGGCCGGGCCATGAGGCAGCGGGGCAGGATCAGGGCAATCCTTCGACGGGCTCAGGATGAGCGTGGTCAGGCGAAGAGGCGAGAGAGCCAGCGGAGGAAGGTTTGGGAGAGGGGGTTGTTGACGGTGAGGTCGCGGGTTCGGATGGCGAGTCCCATCTGGCGCGGGTCTTCGCGGGTGGCGAGCCAGGCGTGGATCTGGGCGCGCAGCGTCTTGTTGTCGGCAAACTTTCTGTCCACCGGCGGGATACCGTCGATGTACTGCTGCGCCAGCGGCCAAACCGAATCGCCGGCGGGAATCATGTCAGCAACGAAGTTCTCCAGTTCGCCTTCAGTGGTATTGTCGGGCATTAGCCAAACGCCGATGCGGGGGCTGCCCACGGCCGGGTTGGCGGGGATGACGACGCCATTGGGGTCCGGGCCAACAGATAGCGGTATTCCTGGCACTACGCTCCTCACCTGACCCGCGACTCGCCCCCAGGTTCGGATCGGGTCCTCGTCAGCATCCAGCACAAACCCGACGGCGGGGCGGTCGGGCGAGTTGACGTAAGCACGAATTCGGTTGATGACATTCTCAATGCCTTCATAGTCGTGTATGCCAAAGGTAAGACCAGGGTCGGCGCGTTCGCACAGGTGCCGAATAACGTGCCGGTCGTTTAACCCTTCCACTACTAGAATCGAGTCGGTCGCCTGCGGATTGGACAGTATCATTGGTCAGCGGGCTTCAATCCCGGATGTCGTGATGACTTCCAACTCGTGCTTGTCGTATTCTACCGCCCGGAAATTGTTGAGGTTTCTCTGGATACGGTAGAGAACGCCGTCCTTATCCCCCAGCTCCAAATCGGTCAGGGCTCGGGAGAAACCGCGCAACGCGTCCCAGCTGTGCGTGGTGGCGATGACCTGCACGTTGTTGCGCTGCGCCGTCTGCAACACCATCTTCCAGAACTTGGGCTGGATGGAGTGGTGGATCCCGTTCTCCGCCTCGTCGATGAGGAGGAAACCGCCACTGCTTTTGGCAAGGGCGAGAGCGACAGCATAGGTACGCATTGCTCCGTCGCCAAGGGAGCGCAGGGGCACTTGGTAATCAACTCCCCTTACTTTGACCATCATCCGTCGTGGTTGGGTTACTCCGCTATTTACGCTTATGGGTGGGCCCAAAGCGGCGACTCGCTCAACTTCTGCGGCGGTAATTAGGTTGAGTGCTTCGAGCGCCCGGTCTTCGTCGGGCGTGAGAGCCACCTCGCTCCAATATTGTTCGACCGTTTCATCGGTAGGGCGGTCGGGGCCCAATGTGTTGCAAATGGTGGCATCAGGTGGTGCGTTACCGTGAAACAATCCGCTTTTCTTGGTGTCCCAGCGTGAGCTTTCGGCGAACTGCATTTCAAGATGGAGGTTATCTAGCACATCCACACGAGAAGGATAAACGCCTGCTAACTGTCCCGTCGCATTGACCTGACGGATTTGGAATGCACTGTCACCTTCGGCTGTCGCGACAGAAAGACTCACCTCGGGCGAATCTGGGCGATTTGTGAATAGGGCTGTTCGGTCAACGACGATTCTTTTCTGGGCGTTCTCGATCGCGATCAGTGAGTCGCCGCGCTGTTCCAAAACAACGTCAAAAACGTGCGTCCAGCCACGATCCGCCCACACCCGCACCGCGTCCAGCACCGTCGTCTTCCCCACGCCGTTCTTCCCCGCCAGCAGGGTCACGCGACCCAGCCGCGGGATCGTCAGTTCGTCGATGCCGCGGAAGTTTTTGATGACCAGGCTGGGCAGGTGCAGGGACTGGTCGGGTTGTGCGTCGGCCATGGTTTACCGTCCTTCGACAGGCGCAGGACAATCCTTCGACAAGCTCAGGATGAGCGGGTGGGTTGGTGGTGGAGATATGCGAATTTGGGTTGCTGGATTCCTGCTTTCGCAGGAATGACGGGAGAGGGGGCTGAATGGCGGAATTCGGGATAAGCGGCAGTTGGGTCGCTCAGTCGGCGGTGGCGGCCAGTTCGGTCTGTTGGAGGGTTTGGCGGAGGTAGCGGCCGGTGTGGGATGCTTCGATTTCGGCGAGCGTCTCGGGGGTGCCGCAGGCGATCAGGTTGCCGCCCTGGTCGCCGGCGCCGGGGCCCAGGTCGATGATCCAGTCGGAGTTCTTGATCAGGTCCAGGTTGTGCTCGATCAGCAGCACCGAGTTGCCCTGGTCAACCAGGCGGTGCAGCACGCGCAGCAGGGCCGCGCAGTCCTCGAAAGACAGGCCGGTGGTGGGCTCGTCCAGCAGGTAGAGCGTGCGCCCGGTGGCGCGGCGGGACAGTTCCGTGGCGAGCTTGACCCGCTGGGCCTCGCCGCCGGACAGGGTGGTGGCCGGCTGGCCCAGCCGGATGTAACCCAGACCGACGTCGCGCAGGGTCTGCAGGCGGTTGCGGATGCGGGCGTAGTTCCAGAAGAAGTCCAGGGCGGTCTCCACCGTCATGGCGAGCACGTCGGCGATGGACTTGTCGCGCAGGGTCACCTCCAGCGCCTCGCGATTGTAGCGGCGGCCCTGGCAGATCTCACAGGGAACGGTCACGTCGGGCAGGAACTGCATCTCGATCTGGTTGTAGCCCTCGCCCTGGCAGGCCTCGCAGCGTCCGCCCTTGACGTTGAAGGAGAACCGGCCGGGCTTGTAGCCGCGGATGCGGGCCTCGGGCAGCCCGGCGAACACCTCGCGGATGGGAGTGAACGCGCCGGTGTAAGTTGCCGGGTTGCTGCGCGGCGTGCGCCCGATGGGCGACTGGTCGATGTTCACCACCTTGTCGATGTTCTCGATGCCAGTGATCTCGTCGTGCTCACCGGGGCGGTCGCGGCCCTGGGCGACGGCCTGGGCGAGACGCTTGTAGAGGATGTCGTACATCAGCGTGCTCTTGCCGCTGCCGGAGACGCCGGTGACGCAGCCCAGCAGACCCAGGGGGAAGTCCACGTCGATGCCCTTGAGATTATTCTCGCGCGCGCCCCGGACGGAGATGGCGTTGCCGTTGCCGGGCCGTCGCTCCTCGGGCGTGGGGATGCGCTTGCGGCCGCTGAGGTACGCGCCCGTCAGCGACGCCTCGTTAGCCATCACCTCGCCTACGTCCCCGGTGGCGACGATGTGGCCGCCGTGCTCGCCGGCGCCGGGGCCAAGGTCCACGATGTGGTCGGCGGCGCGCATCATGGCGTCGTCATGCTCGACGACGATGACGGTGTTGCCCATATCGCGCAGGCGGGTCAGGGTCCCGATGAGGCGGTGGTCGTCGTGGGGGTGCAGACCGACGGTGGGCTCGTCGCACACGTAGAGCACGCCGGTGAGTCCGCTGCCGATCTGGGTGGCGAGACGGACGCGCTGGGCCTCGCCGCCGGACAGGGTGCGGGCCGTGCGGTTCATGGTCACGTAGTCGAGGCCGATGCCGTCGAGGAACTGCAAGCGGCCCTCGATTTCCTTGAGAATCTGGTCGGCGATGAACATCTCCCGCTCGGTCAGGGTGGTCGGATGCTCAGCGACTGCGGCGGCGCGCTTGCCATTGCGGCGGGCGCGGCGGGCTGTGGGTTTCGCGCCGTTGGTCTCCGCCTGGGGTTCAGATGCCAGCGGCTCATCAGGGTGGTGGCCGTTGCCGGCGTGATGGCCGTTGGAAGAGCCGTTCAGCGATGGATCGCCGCCCGGCTTGATGCTGCGGACCCAATTGAGTCCCCGGCCGATGGTGAGGGCGGTGACATCCATGATGTTCTGGCCGCAGACCATTACGCCCAACGCCTCCGGGCGCAGGCGCGCGCCGCTGCAGGACCGGCAGGCGCGCTGGGCCATATACCGCTCGATCTCGCTGCGGGTGTGGTCGGACTCGGTGTCCCTGTAGCGTCGCTGGAGGTTAGGAATGACGCCCTCGTAGGTGGTGTTCCACGAGTAGGTGCGGCCCCGCCCGGTGCGGTGGCGGACCTGCACCTGCTGCTTGCCGGCGCCGTAGAGGATGATGTTGAGCTGCTCGTCGGTGAGTTCGCGGATGGGCGCGTGAGGGGAGAAATCGAACTGGCGGGCAACGGCCTCCATCATGCTGGCATACCAGGAGTTTGCCGCGCCGGAACGCGCCCACGGCACGATTGCGCCCTCCAGCAGGGAAAGGGAGCGGTTGTGGATGACCAGCGACGGGTCCACCTCAAGCTGGTAGCCCAGGCCGGTGCAGGTGGCGCATGCGCCGTGGGGACTGTTGAAGCTGAAGGTGCGCGGCTCGATCTCGGGCAGGCTGATGCCACAGGCGACGCAGGCAAACTGCTCACTGAAGGTGATGTCGTCCTCGCCTTCGCGCCCCACCGTCAGCACGCCTTCACCCTCGCGCAGGGCGGTTTCGACGGACTCGGTGACGCGGTTGGGTTCCGTGTCGTGGCGGATGATGAGGCGGTCGATGACGATGTCGATGTAGTGCCACTTCTGCTTGTCGAGGTTGAGGTTATCCGTTTCCTCGACCAGCATGATCTCGCCGTTGACGCGGAGGCGGACGTATCCGCCGCGCTTGGCGGCCTCGAAGATCTCGCGGTGCTCGCCCTTCTTGCGGCGGATCTTGGGGGCCATCAAAGTGATGCGCGAAGACTCGGGCAGGGCGAGGATGGCGTCCACAATCTGCTGGACGGTCTGGCGCGCAACGGGGTTGCCGCACTTGGGACAGTGGGGCCGGCCGACCCGGGCGAAGAGCAGGCGCAGGTAGTCGTAGATCTCGGTTACGGTGCCAACGGTGGAGCGGGGATTGTTGGATACGCCCTTCTGGTCGATGGAGATGGCGGGGGAGAGGCCCTCGATGTAATCGACGTCGGGCTTGTCCATGCGGCCCAGGAACTGGCGGGCGTAGGCGGACAGGGACTCGACGTAGCGGCGCTGGCCCTCGGCATAGATGGTGTCGAAGGCCAGGCTGCTCTTGCCGGAGCCGGAGACGCCGGTGATGACGACGAGCTGATCCCGGGGGATGGTGACGTCGATGTTCTTGAGGTTGTGCTCGCGGGCGCCCTTGATGTAGATAGTTTCCTGGGGCATGAAGTGCCTTCTTACATTAGGATGGTGAAACCGGCCTGGGTGAAATCGCGGTCTGCGGTAAGCGCGTGGGTGATGCCCCTCTCTCGCATTGCGATAAAGCTGGCGCAGTCGGTCAGCCCCCAACGTTGGTCCGGGCGAGATTGATAGAGGTTGAAAGCGTCATCGAATTGATCCGGCTCCTGGGCAATGATAATCACATTGGGGTTCGAGCGTAACCGGATTACTTCTGCAACAGCAAGTCTTCTGTAATGAGGCCCGAGGCGGCTTACGCCGTTTAACAATTCGGTAAGTACCATCTCCGTGGTGAAAACACGGACGTTGGCGATTTCACTGGAAAGCAGTACTGCAATGTCATGCCAGGGGTCGGTAAGTACGAGCAAAGCGATCCAATATGAGGTGTCGGCGAACACTGCCCTCACTCTTCCTCCCGTTTTGGAGCGCCATACAGATAGTGATCCAGGTTATAGGAGAAATCCGGGGGTATTTTCGCCAACTCCTCTTCGGGAATACGTTTGCCGGCCTCAACCCAATATTCCCAAAAGGGACGCTGATTTGGGTCCTGGGGAGGAATCACGCGTTCGGTTTCCCTGAGGTCGATGCTGGTGATGCGTTGCAGATTTCCATCGACGTAATCGCCCGTGCCAACGATTTTGACCTTATAACGACCTCGATTGTGCTCGCTTTCGAGGTGCGCCCACTGGGAGGCTGTGAAATCGGCATGCACCGTTGAGCCGTCTTCAAGCAGCAGCGTATAGACGCCGTTATGTTCCAGATCCAGTTCCATGGACTGGACCTCAGCGATTATTTCAACGGGGTGATGTCCGGTTTTGCCGGTCATGGCGGGCCGTCCTGTGGGGGTGGTTTGCTGCTCCAATTCTACCAGCGGGTCGTCGGCGTTGTTGTGAGACGACATGCGCGGTAGCCCGAGATAGTGGCGGTTACTCCGTGCGTGGAGCGCCTTCTTACATCAGGATGGTGAAACCGGCCTGGGCGAAATGGTGGTCGTTGGTGAGGGCTTCGCGGATGTTGTTAGCAATCATCAGCTGGAAGCTGGCGCAATCGACGAGGCCCCACTCCTGGTCGGGCCGGGAGTTGTAGAAATCAACTGCGTTCCAGAATTGTTCAGTGTGCACTGGTTCTATTTTTACATTGGTGTTGTTCTGGAAACTTCTCACCAGTGCGACCGCGGCTCTTCGTTTCGTCTCTCCAAATTTTCCCATGAAATTAAGCACTTCAACAAGAACTAATTCACTGGTAATGACCTCGCGATGCGCCATTTCATAGAACAGCCGGAGGGCTACGTCGTGCCACTGATCCCTTTCCAACAATAAAGCGATCCAGTAGCACGCGTCGGCAAAGACGGGGCGCATCAGTCGTCCACCTTTGGACGACCGTACAGGTAGTAGTGCAGGTTCTTGGCCGCGTCGGTTGGGATATCGTCCCAATCATCTTGAGGAAATTGTTTGTGGATCTCGTTGAGGACATGCAGCAACGTGGGCATTTCCGGGTCTTCCGGTGGCCATACCCGGTTCGTTTTTTTCAAGTCAATGCTGACGATGCGCTTCAGCCGGTCGTCGGCGAAATCTCCTTCTCCGACGATTTTGAGTGCGAATTCGCCCCGGCGATGCATGCTCTCCAGCGAGTCCCACTGCGCGGCTGTGAAATCGGCATGCACTGTGGAGCCGTCTTCCAGCAGGAGTTTGTAAGAGCCGTTGCGGTCCACATCCAGTTCCATGGACTGGACCTTGGCGACTACTTCAACGGGGTGATGTCCGGTTTTTCCCGGCATGGCTGGCCGTCCCTGGAGTTGGTTTGCTACTCCAATTCTACCAGCGGGTCGTTGGCGTTGACGGAATCCAGGGGCTGCACGAACACCGCCTTCACCACGCCGTCCCGGTGGGCCAGGATGCTCTGCTCCATCTTCATGGCCTCGACGACGCACACCTCGTCGCCGGCGGACACGGCGTCGCCGGGGCGCACGAGAATGGACATGACCCTGC
>JAJDXU010000164.1 GCA_022823105.1 Dehalococcoidia bacterium | reverse complement strand
TCCATCCCAGATATATGACATAACCACCACCTCCACCGCAACCCATCCGCAAACCCAGTTCCGCCAATTCACCTCACCAACTCTGAACAGTTACGTGGTCTAGGTGTTGATGTCCATGACCACCTTGATGATGTTATCGTCGCGCTGTTCGTACATATCGTAGGCATTCTGGATATCGGAAAAGCCGACGCGATGGGTGATGAGCTCGGCGGGGTCGGCCCACCCGCGGGTGCGGAGGTCCACCATGTCCTGGATCTGGCTGATGGGGTCGCCGCTGCGCGCGCCGGTGGTGGGTATGATGCGCGGCTGCTTGTCCATCCAGAGGTTGTGCTCGATGGGCACCATGTGGTCGGACTGGATGCCGAAGATGATGACCTGGCCGAACTGGCGGACGTGGCGGAAGCACTCGTTGAGCGCGTCGGGGTAACCGGCGGCTTCCACACAGACGTCGGGGCCGGCGCCCCTGGTGATTTCCATGACGGCTTCGTGGACGTCCTGCTTGTCGGGGTTGATGCGGTGGGTTGAGCCCATCTGCTTGGACTTTTCGAGGCGATAGTCCAGGGGGTCAACGACGATGACGTTGCGGGCGCCCATGCGGGAGAGGATCATGGTGAAGCTGAGGCCGATGCTGCCCTGGCCGAAGATGAGGATGTTCTGCTGGAGGGGGCTACCCATTTGCCGGCAGGAATAGAGAACCGTGCCGGGGGGCTGGCACATGACCCATTCGTCGAGGCCGCCGTATTCGGGCAGGAGCGCCATGCGTCCGGGTTCCGAAAGCACGTAGTCGCACAGGCCGCCGGTGCCGGGATAGGGAATGACGATGACGCGCTGGCCTTCCTGGAACTCGTCAGTCTTGCTGTCGACGATGACGCCGGCCAGTTCGTGGGCGCCCTTGCAGGGAGCCATGGGGTATTCGGACTCGTCGAGGACGGGGCCGTAGGTGTGCCGGATGTCTGAACCGCAGACGCTGACGGATTCCATCTTGACCAGAACCTGGCCGTCGATGGGCGCCGGCGTATCGACTTCGGTGAATTCCCAACGCTTGGGTGCGACTAGTTGGGCTGCTTTCATTTGAGGGTTGCTCCTTTGAACAGGATAGCTTATTGAGATTGAATGACTCGGCAATCATAGTATGCCGGGATAGTTGGGGCAACCCGGCGGGTTACTCGTCCCGGGGCGGGCGGCGACGGTGGTGGAAGATGTCGGCCAGGGGGATGGACAGGCCGGGCAGGAGCGGCGTGGTGAGGGTATCTGCGGCGGTGAGAGTGGGCCGCTCGGCGTACTCTCCGTCGCGCAGTTCCAGGGGGAGGACGGTGTCGTTTATGGGGTCGAAGATCCAGTATTCGCGGACGCCGGCCTCGGCGTAGATTTGACGCTTGCGGACGAGGTCGCGGTTGCGGTCGGAGGACAGGATTTCGATGACGATGCCCGGGATGTTTCCGGCGGCGCTGATGTCGGAATCGTCGCCGGGTACGCGTAGGAAGATGGACAGGTCGGGAATCAGGATTCGACCGGTTTCTTGAGATACGATGATCACCAGTTCGCTATATACCTCGGCCGGTGGTTCGTCGAAACTGTCCAGAAGGTTCACGAAATGCGCGGCCAGTATCGTTGACAGAAATTGGTGGGCGCGGCGAGGTCTTGGCATGAAGTAAAGGGCTCCGTCGTCGAGTTCCAGCCAGCGGTATTCGTCGATTTCCGGCAGGTTCAGGAACTCGTCGACGGACATCCGGGTTCCGGTGCGGAGTTTGGGCTTGGAGGTGGTCATGGTGACCTCCGGTGAATCTATGCTTCCCGGGGCGGGCGGCGGCGGTGGTGGAAGATGTCGGCCAGGGGGATGGACAGGCCGGGCAGCAGGGGCGTGGCGAGGGTATCTGCGGCGGTGAGGGTGGGCCGGTCGGCGTACTCGCCGTCGCGCAGTTCCAGGGGGAGGACGGTGTCGTTTATGGGGTCGAAGATCCAGTATTCGCGGACGCCAGCCTCGGCGTAAATTCGTCGTTTGAATACCAAGTCGTGGCTGCGGTCGGTGGACAGGATTTCTACCACGATGTCCGGGACCCCTTCTACGTGTCGGATACCACCGATGTCGGTACGTCCACTGAGGATAACGACCAGATCCGGCTCCACCGCCCGCTGCAACCCCTCCGACAGGATGGTGGTTATATCGTGGTGTACTTCGTAAGGTGGAATATCAAACTCATCCAGATGCGCCTCGAAGAAGAGCCGGATGGTAAACATCAAAAACTGGTGGTCTTTGGTAGGTGTGCTCATAAGGTAAAGAACCCCGTCGAACAGTTCCAGCCTCTCATCGGTTTCGCCGAGAGCGAGGAACTCGTCGAGGGACATACGGGTCCCGGTGCGGAGTTTGGGCTTGGAGGTGGTCATGGTGACCTTCCCTGGTTCTATTCGTCGCGGGGTGGGCGACGGCGGTGGTGGAAGATGTCGGCCAGGGGGATGGACAGGCCGGGCAGGAGCGGCGTGGTGAGGGTATCTGCGGCGGTGAGGGTTGGGCGCTCGGCGTACTCGCCGTCGCGCAGTTCCAGGGGGAGGACGGTGTCGTTCTGCGGGTCGAAGATCCAGTATTCGGGGACGCCGGCTTCGGCGTAGATCCGTCGCTTGAACACCAGGTCATGGCTGCGGTCGGAGGAGAGGATTTCGATGACGATGTCGGGGACGCCTTCGACGTGGATGACCCCGCCGATGTCATCGCGCCCGCTGAGTATGACTACCAAATCAGGCTCGACGGCGCGCTGGAGTTCCGGGGAAAGTATGGTGGTTATATCCAAGTGAATTTCAGCCGGCGGATGTTCAAAGGCGTCGATGTGGTCATCAAAGTGGCGGGCAATCCAACGCATCAGGAACTGGTGGTCTTTGGCAGGTGTGCTCATAAGGTAAAGAACCCCGTCGAACAGTTCCAGCCTCTCGTCGGTTTCGCCGAGGGCGAGGAACTCTTCGAGGGACATGTGGGTCCCGGTGCGGAGTTTGGGCTTGGAGGTGGTCATGGAGACCTCCGGGGGCGCCTACTTGCTGCCGAGGGGGCCGTGGAAGCGGGGCAGGATTTCCTCACCCGCCTGCTCCAGTTGTTCCATGGATTCTGTGCCGGCGCAGAGTGGGCGGATTACGAACTTGAAGCCGCCGGCGTCGATGTAGTCCTGGATGAAGTCGCCGATCTGCTCGGAGGTGCCGACGGCGGAGTACTCGGTGAAGTGGGCGTCGGGGCGTTGGCGGGTTACGAACTGCTCGGATTTTTCCTCGCCGGCCTTCCGGTCGTCGCAGATGTAGTAGCCCACGAGGACGCCGACGTGGTCCTCTTCGATCTCGCGGTCGTACTGCTGCGCGGTCTCGAAGACGATTTCGCGGCCGGAGCGAACCTCGTCGGGTGTCGCGCTGGACACCAGCCATCCGTCGCCGACGCGGCCGACGCGCCGGGCCGCGGCGGGGCTGCGGCCGCCGATCCACACCGGGGGCGAGGGCTTGAGGAAGGTGCGTGGTGTCACGGAGACGTTGTGAGTGGTGAAGAACTCGCCCTCGTGGGTCACGTCCTGCTCCTCCCAGAGGCGGCGCATCAGTTCGATGGCCTCGTCGGTGCGGCGGGCGCGGTCGGCCTTGGGGACGCCGCAGGCCTCGTACTCGTCGGGGTCCTCCTGGCCCAGGCCGACGGCGGGGAAGAATCGGCCCTGGGACAGCCAGTCCAGCGTGGCGACCTGCTTGGCGAGAACGACAGGGTTGCGCAGAGGCAGGGCCAGGACGCTGGTGCCGAACTTGAGGCGGTCGGAGTAGCCGGCGACGAGGGAGAGGGCGACCATGGGCTCGAGGCTGAAGCGGTCGCTGCAGATGCGGTCGCTGAGCCAGATGGAGTCGTATTCGTACTTGTCGCCCAGTTCCACCAGGGTGCGGAGGAAGTTGGGGTCGTCGCCTCCCTGTCCGAATGCGCCGGGGACGTAGCCGATGGCAACGCTCATGATGGTTGTCCTCCTGGGTGGTTGTCGGTGAGTGTATCGAGCGCCGCGATCAGCGCGGGCAGGTCGTTGACCACCGTGTTGTGTACGATGGCTGGTTCCACGTTGTGGTACTGGTGGATGAGAATGTTACGCATTCCGATGATTTTGCCCCAAGGGATCTGGGGTAAGGAGTCCTGAGTTGCCTTGGAGAGTTGGTTTGCGGCTTCTCCGATGACTGCTATCAGGTAGTTGAGGGCCAGTTGCTGCGTCCGGTTGCTCTCAAGGCCCTCCGGGATGGTGTCGCCCAAGATCGCATCGGCCTCTCTGGCATGACTGATGATGTGACTGATCCGATCAGCTTCAGTCGGCGGGGGTAGATTGGATGGACGCTGCGTCACTGTAGATTACCTCAAGGTCCGGGGGGATCACCTCGGAGAATTTGAGGTCCAAGCCAGCCTCGCATCCGAGAATTACATTCAACTCCTCCGCGCCGTCCAATGTGCCCCATACCAATTTGGCATCAGAAGCCAACCCCGCCAACAAATTAATGTCGGCATACCTGGTAACGGACGCCCGACTTGGACGGGGAAACTTGGCCAGCCACCGGATTTTCTTGCGTTTGCAGAACTCGGCAATTTTGTCCTTGGGAATGGGGATGTCCATGTGGTCGGCGCGATCGTAGAGGATGCCGTCTTCGCCGGGCCCGTAGCCCAGGTACATCTCCCGGAGGTACAGGTGCAGGTCGATTTTGCGGCCCAGGATGTTACCGGCCTCATCCTCCATCGCCGCCAGCGTGGACAATGAGGGTACGTCCGCCGGGTTGAACTCAATCAGCAGCGCAACATCTCTCGCATCGGGGCCGGTGCGGAGGGGTTCGTACAGCCAGGTGAGGCGGCGGACCCTGTTGCGCTGGCAAAAGGCGACGATCTGCTCGTTTTGCGACGTGGTGATTTCCGGCTTGCTCATGGCGCTCACGGGGCCCATTGTATCAATTCCGGCTAGCCCGATAACGGATCGAGGCCGGCTTCGGCGCGGGCGTCGTTGATGTGGTCGAGGACGCGCATGCGCAGGGGCGGCAGTTCGTAGCCGAGGTCGGCCATCATGCGGCTGTTGTCCACGAGGTACACGTGGGGCACGGGCCGGTTGCCGGTGGTGATGCTGGCGTCGGGGATGTAGGAGCGGACGATGTCGGCGACGTCGGCGATGGTGGCGAGTTCGCCGCCGCTGATGTAGATGTTGTGGTTCAGATTGTCGGCGAGGGCGGCGCGGACGAAGATCTCGGCGGCGTCCTCGGCGTGGATCATCGGGGAGGCTTCCATGGGATCGAAGTCCATGCTGACGGGCTGGCCGATGGCGGGCAGGGACATCATCAGGCCGCCGATCATGCCGGTCATGCCGGTGACGCGGCCGTGTCCGAAGACGGTGCAGATGCGGATACCGCGGATGTCCAGGCCGTGGAGGGTGCGGTAGCGGGCGGCGGCGAAGTCGTTGACTGCCTTGGTCATGCCGTACACGTTGATGGGCGCGGGCAGGTCGTCCTCGATGAGGGGGCGGTCGCCGAAGGTGTCCTGGACGCCGTAGACGGCGATGCTGCTGGCGTAGATGACGCGCTTGATGTTGCCCCAGCGGGCGGCCTCGAAGACGTTGTTGCAGCCGTCGATGTTGACGGCCATGCCGGTGGCGGGACGGTCCTCGGTGTCGGGCGGCAACAGGGCGGCCATGTGGATGATGCGGTCCACGTCGTGGCGGTTGACGGCTTCGAGCAGGTGGTCCAGGCGGGTCACGTCGCCGCGGTAGATGGATATGCGGTCGAGCAGCGGCTGCAGGTTGGCGCGCGGGGGAGCGAGGTCGAAGCAGACGACGTCTTCGCCGCGTTCGACGAGCTTGCGGATGATGCGGTTGCCGATGAACCCGGTGCCGCCGGTGACCATCACGGACATTGAGGAACCTCCAGGATCGCCGCCGGTGGTGAGTTTACGAACGAGGACGGCTGACGATGGGCAGCATCATACCCAGCGTGCTTAAGGGGCGCAAGGAGCGGGTGGTTGCGGCGGTGGGTGTTACATCGATGGACAGGATGGGCAGGATTGGATTACGCCGCGCGGGGGATTTGGGGATGGGATTCCTGCGTTGTGGTTGTCGCTGACGGGTTGGCGGTGCGGGACAGGGTGGCTTCTAGGACTTCGGGTGACAAGTCGTCGAGCTGGCCGAGGCGGTGGATGCCGCGGTCGTAGAGGTCGGCGAGGATGCGCACGTCTGCGGGCAGGAGGTTGACCGGCAGAGGAGCCAGGAAATCGTGGCGGAGGTCGGGCGCGTCGGGGACGCGCAGGGCGTGTCCGGGCCGGGCGATGCTGGCGGCGCAGTGGGCGGCGTAGCGGTCGGTGGCGATGCCGACCTGCGGTTCCCAGTCGTGGGGTACGCAGGCCATCAGGTTGGCGACGACGCGGGGTTCGTCGGAGGGGTGCGCATCCGGGGCATCGATCTGAGCGTAGGCGATGCCCAGGCCGGCGTCCTCCACGGCGTCTATGACGTTGCGCAGTCGGTTGATGACGGCGCGCCACCGCTGGGCGTAAAGGGCAGAGTCGGCCGGGATGGCAAAGGCGCCGGGGCAGCGGGCCAGTGCGGTTTCCAGGGGCATCTCGGGGTGGATGCACCAGCCGGGAGAAGCATCCACGACGCGCTGTAAGGGGGTTTGCGAGTCGTAAATCACCAGCGGGTCTCGCCACGCGCGGGAGTGGCGGGCGGCTTCGACCCGGCATGGCAGGCGCTTGATGATGATGCAGGCCACCGTCATGGTAATCGCATTATATCAGAATATATATTCCGTACGCCAGTGCTTGCCGGTGAGGGTAACCGTTCAGACTTACTGAGCCATTGCCACATTCCGGCCTTGAGCCGAAATCCAGAAAATACCCGCCCTACCCGCGGATGCCTGTCGGCAGGTTACTTGGATACCGGCCCGCCGCAGGCGTATCTGCGACTTTCGCCGGTATGACGGTTTGCGTTCCTGATGGTCACCCCAGTCTGAACAGTTACCGGTGAGGGAGGAGATTTCGCCACTCAGATCCGGACATGCCATGGCCGTGTCGGCAACATTGCCCGGACAGGTTTGAGACGCTAACCTGTCCGAGGAGTGGGAGGAGCGACCATTGACGACCCAACAGTACCAGCAAGCCAGCGAGCATTTCCTTGCGCAGGCCAGACGGGAACTGGCCGACGGCGATCTCCCGCAGGCGTCTGAGAAGGGCTGGGGCGCCACTGTCCGAATCCTCGAGGCCGTCGCCGAACGGCGCGGCTGGGAACACAGCCGGCACCGTCACCACCTGGTTACAGTCAGCCGGCTCAGGTCGGAAACCGGCGACGGCGACATCCGCCGCCTGTTCCGCGCTGCCAGCGATCTTCACGAGAACTTCTACGAGAACACGATGCAGGCTTTCGAGATCGCAGGAAGCCTCGACGACGTGGAGACTCTGCTGGACAGGCTCCGCCCCCTATTGGCCCAGACGCAGTCCCGGCCGCGCCGCCGCAACGAGTAGCGAAATCGCCTGGGTGTGGCCGCGGCGTCGCATGGGACGTGTGATGCCCGGCCCGCGCCGAACCTGGCCGTCATCTTGTGTGAGTCGTGGCCGGTCGGAACGGCGACGACATGGGCGCGGTTGTAAATTCAACCGCGCCCTTCCGCTCCCTCGTGGCCGACAGGAGCCGAATCCGGTGGTGGTCAAGGCCAGGAGCGTTTACCGCCGTGGCTCGATCCACTCATAGCCGTTGATGTTGCGGATGTCGCCGTAGAACAGGTTCTCGCTCCACGACTTGTCATCGATCCTCGGTCCCACTGCCCATACCGCGTTCCACATGTACAGCGAGGCGTAGATGGACTCGTCGTACATGAACATGCCCGTCTCGGTCTCCAGCTTGGTGCGCTCTTCCAGGGTGACGGCGCTCTGGGCCCGGATGGTTATGTCGTCCAGGAACGGGTGGGTGTGCCGGACGAAGCTGCCCCGGTTCTGCAGGGCGTTGTACAGGCGTGCCGGGGTGTTGGACGGGGAGGTGGCGTGGTTGGTGGCCCCGTTGAAGGTGCGTCCAATGACCGTGGGCCGGTAGGTGCCGTAAGGCAGATTCTGCAACTTCACGTCGATTCCGATGTCTTCCCACATGACGGCGATGGCCTCGGCCACCTCGACCTCAGCGGGGGCGCCGCGCAGGGCCGGAACCAGCGTGATGCTGAATCCCTCTTCACCGTAGCCGGTCTCGGCCATCAGCGCCCTGGCTCCCTCCAGGTCGTATTCCAGCATCGGGATGTCGGGGAAGCGGTGGGCCGAGTAGCTATAGCCGCCGACGCCCACCGGTGAACGCATGGCGTAGCCCTGCAAAAGGGTCTCAACGATGGTCTGGGTGTCGATGGCCTTCACCATGGCCTGGCGCACTTTCTTGGCCTGCTCCCACTCGGGCGAGCCGATTTCCGTATTGGAGGAAACCCAGGGCAGGTCAGGGTCGTAAGCGGCCTCCTGGTCGGAAGTGCCCACGTTGAAGTACAGCCCGCCATGGAAGTGCAGCAGCATTTCACCGGCCGCCTGGTCGGGCACTATCATCAGCTTGGCCCCTTCCATCGCCTGGACCAGTGGGATGGAGTCGAAGGCCATCACGAAGGTATCCAGATTTCCGGTCTGGAACCCGGCCACCCGGGTGGACTGTTCGGGGATTTCCTGGAATTCCAACTCGGCGAAGAATGGGGTCTGGCGCCAGTGATCCTGCACTGCCTTCATCCGCCAGTATTGGGCCGGACGATGCTCGACGATTTCCCACGAACCGGTGGCGGCGATGTCCTTGTCGGCCGCCTCGATCCCGATTTCGTCGGACTGCTTCTTGCTGACGATCCAGGAGGCGATTCCCGACGGGACGCGGTGGAACTCGGACATGATCACGTCGGGCATGGGCTCGCCGGTGTTGACCGTGAGGGTATGGCTGTCCACGATCTGCGTGCTGCCCTCGGGGTGGTCCCAGAACCGTTGCAGCGCGCTGGCCCGGGCGTGCTTGGTGTTGGTGATCCAATGGGAGTAGGAATACACCACGTCCTCCGCGGTCATTTCACCGTACCCCTTGTGGAACTGCACACCCTTGCGAAGGTTGAAAGTCCAGGTGGCGAAGTCGTCGGAGATGCTCCAGGAGTCCAGCAGCAGGGGTTCCGCCTCCAGGTTGCTGTTCCACTGCATCAGGCCTTCCACCACCGGGGCCGTAGATATGACGAACAGCTGGGGGTTGACCGAAAATGCCGGGTGCCCGCTGAAGATGTTGATCTCCTCCTGGCCCATGGTGATTTTGCCGGCAGGTTCCATGGCGATCTGCGGCGCGGCGTCGGTGGCGGACGGCATCGCCGTCGCCGCGACCTGGGGTTGTGATGGCTGGGCGGGCGCCGTCGTTGCTGCCATGGCCTGCTGGGCGGGCTGCGTGGGAGCGTCCTGCTGCGTTGTCGCCGCCTGGGGAGCGGCCGACGCCTGCCCTGGATCCTCGGCGGGAGCGGCGGCGCCTCCGCAGGCCACGATGAGCGCCAGGACGAGGATTGCCAGGATCAGCGCCCCGTTGCTTCCCTTGAAAACGTTATAGCGAATCATAAGCCTCACCTCCGGAAAAATGTTCGGGTCCGTTTATTCCTTCCAAATGCAGCGCAGGTGTGGAAAAGGGGCGGGTGCGGAGATTTGAAACAGGTAGATGACGGCGTAACGGACGAGGTCCGGTTTGGCCTGGGCTGCGTGGGTGGAGCGGCAGGTTGCCCAAGCCTTGCAACCGGGTCGGCCGCTCCGTGGTATTGGCCGGGTCGCCGAGGGAACGCTTTCCCGTATGCGAGCGCTCCGGGGACTACTCCCGGCGCTTTTGTGGTTCTGGCGTTGGCGTTGCAGATCGCCAAAGCAGGTCCGGTTCGTCCGGAACAGTTGCTCAGGCGGATTTCGACTGTATTGGCCTACATTACCACGATAAACGAGGTGTGCATAGAGATATGAATATGATTATCGTAGCCAATGATTATAATGCAGGCGGATAGCGTTGATTATTGCCAAACCGGTGATCGGAGTCCGTATTTTGGGCGCGGCAGATGCAGGGGCGCGGCGTGTGGCGGGCGCTGGGTGACGCGCCAGCCGGCGCGTCAACGCATCAGATCCTGAGAGTATGCGAGGCCAGGTCGCTCCCACGGCGCGATGGGGCCGGACACGATGACAAAGGAAGGGTGCGACTCTGGGTTGGGTGGAGAGGAGGGTTGTGTTGCATAATGATCTACGAGATCGGGTCAAGGTCAGACTTGTATCGTGCGCTGAGGCTGCAACCGTGGACATACGGGAAAAGAGGGTTGAGGATATATTGGCGTCGCCGATGGGGTGCGCGTTTTTTGCGGGTGTTAGCGAGCGGGGGTATCTGCCCGAGGACCTGGCGAATCCGTCGGTGAGCCTGCCGTTGGCGGCGGAGGCGGTGGATATGGTGGAGAGGTGGCTGCCCGACCACGAGGAGGTCGTGGCCGAGATGCTGGGGCTGGCGCCGGTGATCCGTCCGCTGGTGGAGGCGACGTTGGCATACGAGGGGACGGCGTGGTGGTACGAGCCCCTGGCTCCGGAGCGGCAGGTGTGGATCGCGCACTATGGAGAAACGCCGGATCCGAGTGGATGGCAGCAGCCGAACAGCCCGCCGTCGCGGTGGGAATGCTACGCGCAGAAGCCGGACACGTTGCAATACACGACCACATTGTACGAGGGGAGCGCGACGTACGAGGGGAGCGCGACGTATGACGGATATGCGTCGTTGCTGATCGGCTACGAAAATCATGCCGGCGATCTGTGGCCGCAGAGTTGGCCGCTGCAATGCTGGCTGCTGCGGATGCCGGCGGACGCGAGGATATACGAGCTGAACGGGCCGGAGGACTGGCACCGGCTGTGCGTGGCGTATCCGGCGCATGACTTTGAGGACGGGCGGCTGGTTCCGGACTGGGGCGCGGCATCGGCGGACTGGGACGGCGTGCACCTGAGCCTGGGAGGGCTGCTGGGCTGCGAGCAGAACCGGATTGAATCGCCGGAAGGGTGGTCGAAGCACGAGTTCTGGCATGCCGAGACGACCTTCTGGCTGCGGCCGCTTGACGCGACGTGCGAGCGGATGCCCGACTACCACGGCGGCGAGGACCGTCCGAGTCCCAGCGGCGAACCGCAGCAGACGTTTCCGCCGTACGGGCCGCCGACTGTCAATTTTCACCAACATTGACCCAGTAAAGGGGAAAAATCGCCAGGAGCATTGACCCACATTTTCAGGACCATTGACCCACCCTGGGAGCCAGAATCACGACCATTGGTGCATTT
>JAJDXU010000299.1 GCA_022823105.1 Dehalococcoidia bacterium | reverse complement strand
CAGGGGAGCCAACTACCTCTCTCTTCCCACAGTGGTAGCACGGGTCCGCCTCTGGCGGATTAACCGCTAGGTCGCAGGTTCGAATCCTGCCAGGGGAGCCAACTACCTCTCTCTTCCCACAGTGGTAGCACGGGTCCGCCTCTGGCGGATTAACCGCTAGGTCGCAGGTTCGAATCCTGCCAGGGGAGCCACTCTCTCACCCCCTCGTCGTTATTTCGCCAACTCTGCGGCCCTGATCAGGTCCCGCTCGGCCTGCTCGTCGTTCCCCAGCGATCTGTGCGCGAAGCTCCGTGATTCGTAGATCTGCGGATCATCCGGACCCAGCTGGATGGCATGGTCGAAATCTCTGACCGCCTCCTCATATCGGCCCAGATCCGCGTACGTGTTGCCCCGGTTCTTGTACGCCTTCTGCAGTTCCGGGTCCAGCTCAATGGCCCGGTCGTAGTCCTGTAGCGCCTCTCCGTATTGCGCCAACTGCGCATGTGCCGTTCCGCGGTTGTTGTACGGCAACGGGTCCTCGTGGTCGATGGCAATCGCCTGGCTGAAATCCAGGATGGCCTCTGCGTACTGCCCCAGGTCCGCGTAAGCCGTGCCCCGGTTGTCATAGGCCCGCAGGAACCTCGGGTCCAGCTCGATGGCCACATCGAAATCCTCTATCGCCCGTTCGTACTGCCCCAGGTCGGCGTAGGCGGACCCGCGATTGTTGTAGGGCAGGGGATCGTCCGGATTCAGCATGATCGCCCGGCCGTAGTCCCGGATGGCGTCCTCCATCTCACCCAGGTTCGACAGCGCAACGCCCCGGTTGTCGTAGGCCCGGTGGAACCACGGGTCCAGCGCAATCGCCCGGTCGTAGTCGGGCACCGCGTCGCCAAACCTGCCCAGCGAAGCGTGGGCAGACCCCCGGTTGTTGTAGAGCTTGGGATCCTCCGGGCTCAACTCGATGGCCCGGTCGTAGTCCCCAACGGCCTCGGGATATCGCCCCAGCGCCGCGTAGGAGTACCCGCGATAGCCGTAGGCCAGGGCGTTCCGGGGATCGTTGGCGATGATTGCGTCGTACCTGCGTATCGCCGCCTCGTAGTCTGACGCTGACGCGAGGCCGTCGCCCGCTGCTCCCACCGGCGGCGGCGCGATACTCGTCGAGTATGACTCCAGCGACGCCTCCTCCGACTGCGGCGAACAGCGTCCCAGCAGACCATCGAACCAGTCGCCGACCCCGGCGCCGCACGCCAGCACCAGCGACAGCGCAACCAGAGCCAGGGCCCTGGACGCCACACCGCCCGTCGACTTTTGCGACCGCCTCGGCCGATCTTTGGACGTTTCCATACGTATCCGGATGATGCGTCCTGCCACCGGTTCGTCCCCCGGCTGACGGGATTATCTCACCAATTCGCGCCACGGCCCACGCCATCGGCACAAACGCACATTCCGAAAGAGGATTGTGCTTGCTGTGTGCTAAAATGTTGAATTAATTGCCGATTTCCGGCGCCCATAACCTTCTCACGGGAGTCAATGATGAGACGTTCAATGCTCAAGTATATGTTGCCCCTGGCGTTAATACTAATGGTCGTTCCATTGGTGCTCGCATGCGGTGGACCTGCGGAGGAAACTCCGCCCAGTTCCGCCGCCCAGACCAGTCCGGCCACCGCTGAACCCGCCCAGGGATCCGCCACAACCTCCCAGCCCACGACCGCTCCGGCCCAGGGCTCCACCGCTCCGTCAGAACCGGCAACCGATGAACCCTTCCGCGTCGGTGTCATGGAATCCCTCACCGGACCCGGCGAAACCTACGGCACCGTGGCCGTCCAGGCCAAGCAGATGGCCGTCGACGAGATCAACGCCGCCGGCGGTATCAACGGACGCATGCTGGAACTCGTCATCGAGGACTCCAAGTGCGCCGCCCAGGATGCCATCACCGCCTACAACAAGCTCACCGACGTTGACGGCGTGAAGATCATCCTCGGCACCTCCTGCAGCGGCGCAATGCTCGGCGCGGCTCCCCTGGCCGAAGACGACGGCGTCGTGCTGTTCTCCGGTCTTGCCACCAATCCCGACATCGCCCACGCCGGCGACTACATCTTCCGCACCTCTATGAACGACCTCCAGGTCGGCATCGACACCGCCAACGTCATCTGGGCGGACGGCGCGCGCAATCTCGCCACCATCACCGAGACAACCGACTACGCGGAGGGTGTGCGCCGCGTCACCGCTGAACATTTCACCTCGCTTGGCGGGACCATCGTCGCCGAGGAGCGTTACGCCTCCGACATCACCGATTTCCGCAGCCAGCTGACCAAGATCATCGGCGCTGATCCCGACGCCGTGCACATCGCCGCCCAGTCCGAATTCTCCGGCGGCACCGTCGTCAAGCAGATCCGTGAACTGGGATACGAAGGCCCGCTCTACTCCGAAATCGTGCCCGTCGGAGCCACCGCCCTTGAAGTCGCCGGCGACGCCGCCACCGGCCTCAAGGCCATCACCGCCGAACTCGATCCCAACAACCCCACGAGCGTCGAGGTCCTGAGCAACTTCCGGGCGCGCTACGACTACGTGACCCTGCCCTGGTACCTCGGCTCCGCCTACGACGACGTGTACATCACCGCCGAGTGTCTCGGCGTCACCAACGACGATCAGGATGCCGACGGCTTCCGCGATTGCCTCTACGACATCACCTGGAGCGGAGCCATCGGCGAAAACTACAGCTTCGACTCCGACGGTGAAGTCGTCGGCCTAGCCAACGCTGTCGTCGAAGTCCTTCCCACCGGCGAACGCACCGACGACAACCAGGGCTACCGCATCCTCGGCCCTGCCTCCGCGGAACCCTCCGGCGAAGCCATGATGGAGCAGCCGGATGAGCCCTTCCGCATCGGCGCGATGGACGCC
>JAJDXU010000157.1 GCA_022823105.1 Dehalococcoidia bacterium | reverse complement strand
CTGCCGATCAGGTGGCGGCGGCGGCGGCACAGGAAGACGTGGACGTGGTTGGCATCAGCATCCTGTCGGGGGCGCACATGCGGCTGATGCCGCGGATGGTGGAGGCCCTGGAGCGCCACGGGCTGCGCGGCGAGAGCGAGTCGGACCACGTGATGCTGCTGGTGGGTGGGACCATACCCGACGGCGACGTGGACGGGCTGCGCGGCATGGGTGTTGACGGGGTGTTTCCGGTGGGGACGTTCACCGGAGAGATGGTGGAATTCATAAACTCGGCGTTGAGCCGGTAGTCCCAGATGCCCTGGCCACCCACATACGATCCGGCGTACGAGCCGCCGCAGAACGCCGAACACTGGGACGAACGGTTGGAAACGATGCGGCCGCACGAGCGGGATGAGGTCATCCTGGAGAAGTTGCGGGGGCAGGTCAGCCACGCTTGGGAACATTCCGGATTCTACCGGGAGTTCTGGCGGGACGCTCCGGTTGACCCCGCTGGCCTCCGGAGCTTGGAAGAGTTCGCCCAGTTACCCATCTTGACCAAGGAAGAGGTGCGCAAGGAGCAGGAAGGCCACCCTCCGTACGGGCGGTTCCTGTGCGTGTCTCCGGAGGAGGTGTACCGGATCCATGGCACCTCTGGCACGACGGGGAGACCGACGGTGTTCGGCATCAGCCGCGGCGACTGGGCGCGGATTGGCGAAGCGCACGCGCGCATACTGTGGGCGGCCGGCGTGCGCCCCCGGGATATCGTGATGGTATCGGCGGTGTTCAGCCTGTACGTCGGGAGTTGGGGCGCACTGGTGGGGGCGGAGCGTCTGGGCGCGACGTGCTTTCCGTTCGGGGCCGGCGCACCGGGTCAGACGGAGCGCGCCGTGGAATGGGCGCAGATGGTGAAGCCGGCCGCGCTCTACGCTACCCCGTCGTACGCGCTCTACATGGCCGAGACGGCCCGGGAGATGGGAGTGGATCCGAGAATGGACCTGGGGTTCCGGCTGATGTTTTTCAGCGGTGAACCGGGCGCCAGCGTACCGGCCACGCGCCAGGCCATCGAGGATGCCTACGGCTGCTATGTCGTTGACCAGGGGAGCATGGCGGAGATGACCCCGTGGATGACCAACGGGGGTTGTCGACACCTGGAACGCGGGATGCACCTGTGGCAGGACATCGTGTACACGCAACTGGTGGACCCGGATACGCACGAGCCCGTGCCCATGGGCAGCGAAGGGGTGCCGGTGTATACCCACCTGGAGCGGGAATCTCAGCCGATGATCCGATATTGGTCGGGAGACATCGCGCGCTGGGAGATGATGGACTGCCCCTGCGGCCGCACATATCCGACGCTGCCACTGGGCATCTACGGGCGTGCCGATGACATGTTGATCATCCGGGGGCAGAACGTGTTCCCGTCAAGGGTTGAGGATGTGCTGCGTGGCCTCGAGGAATTTGGCGGCGAGTTTCGGCTGGTGGTGGAACGGGAGCGCGGATACCTGGACCGGTTGACAGTGCAGACGGAGGTGTCCGCCGGCGTCTGGGCGTCGGCGGGCGAGCATGGACCGGATGGTCTGGGCCAATTGCGCGGGCGGGTGGCGGACACGCTGAGACGTGCGCTGGGCGTGGGGGTGTCGGTTGAATTGAAACCGGAAGGCGAGTTTGAGCGCACGCAGTTCAAGGCGCGCCGCGTGATCGACCTGCGCTGACTCACCGAGCGAAAGACGTGCCCTGGCCCCGACGCTATCCCCGAATCCCCGGGCCCCGCATCGACGTGGGTGAGGTGGTGCCGGGGCTATACCAGCACTCGCTGCATTCCACCAGCTTTTTCGTGGTTGAGGACGGCCTGGATCAGGAATCAAGCGCGGTCTCGGTGGTGGACGCCGGATGGCGGGTTCACAGCCGTCGGGTGTTGGAATACCTGGGTTCACTGGGCCACGGGCCCGGGTCGATACGACGGTTGGTTGCTACGCACTACCACCTAGACCACGTTGGCGGCATGGCGGGGGTGCAGAACGCGACGGGGCTTCCGGTGGAAGCGCACTGGGTGGAGGCCGATCGCCTCAAGCAGGAACACAAGGGCGACGTTCCGAATCCGGTGCAGCAGTGGTGGCTGCGGGCTCTGCTGTGGCCGCTGATCCGGTACATGCAACCGCCTGCCATACCCCTGGTGAAGGCGCTGGACGAAGGCGACGCCTTGCCGCTGTTGAAGGGCGCGCGGGTGATACACACGCCGGGACACACGCCGGGCAGCATCAGCCTGCATCTTCCCGACGACGGCGTGTTGATAGCGGGTGACGCCATGCAACGGAGGGGAGACACGTTGACGACGCCATCGCCGTTTTTTTCCAGCGACATGGCCACGGCGAAGGACTCGATCAGAAAGCTGGCGACCCTGGATTTTGAGGTACTTTGCCTGAGCCATTTCCTGCCGATGCGCAAGGGAGCGAGGGCGGCCGTGCGGTCGCTGGCGGAGTACGTCTCCTGACTTTCGCTTCCGTCGGTGTCGCGGCTTTGCACATTCACCACGCCCAGAGGACAATTCACAATGCCTGACGACGCAGACATCCAGAACGAGCGGCACTCTAACCTTCCGCTGCCCATGAAGGGCATCCGCGTGCTGGACGCCACGCATATCGTTGCGGGGCCGTTCTGCTCATTGATCCTGGCGGACATGGGTGCCGAGGTCATCAAGATTGAGCGCCCGCGCACCGGAGATCTGGCCCGGGGTCGCGGGCCGTTCATTGGCGACGACGAGAACGGACGGATCAGCAGCCGGTTCCTGGGGGTGAACCGCAACAAGAAATCGGTGACGTTGGATTTGCGCAACCCCACCTGCAAGTCGGCGTTCGAAAGACTCATCGCGAATTCCGACGTGCTGCTGGACAACTGGGGACCGGGAGCCTTTCGGAGGCTGGGCCTGGGCTACGACCGGTTGAGCGAGATCAATCCGCGGCTGATTTACGCCGAGATCACGGGGTACGGCGACAGCGACGGAGCGCGAGGACCGTATTCCAACTGGCCGGCGAACAACCTGGCAATCCAGGCAATGTCGGGCTGGATGGAGCTGACCGGCGAACCGGGCGGCAGGCCGCAAGCGGTCGGGGACAACATGGGCGATTCGGTGCCCGGAGTCTGGGCCGCGCTGGGCATCGTCCTTGCGCTGGAAACGCTACGGCAAACAGGCAAGGGGCAGCATGTCGACGTGTCGATGTACGACTGCGTGGCGTCCCACGTCATCAGCAACATGAACGCGTACCAAGCCACAGGGGAAACCCCGGGCAGAACTCGGCAGGCATCGCTGGGCCCAGGGCTGGTGTTTCGGGCGTCAGACGGTTATGTCATCATGGCCGGCGTGCGCAATCCGCAACGGCTGGCAGCCCTTTGGGACCTGGTGGGACGAAGTGATCTACCGGAGCGGGACGATCGGTATCTCCAGCAATTTCCGGATGCCGATTTCGTCTTTGAGGTGATGATTCCCGCCATAGAAGACTGGTCATCGCAGAGGCCCAAATGGGAGGTGGCGGGCAAGCTCACCGAAATCGGATTTTCGATGGGCGTCACGCAGAGCGTGGCCGACCTGGCGAATTGTCCCCAGTTGGAAGCGCGCGGGATGTTCGTCGACTCCGGCGATACCCTGGGCGGAACGTTCCGTTCGCTGGCGACTCCGTTGCGGCTCACTGCTTGCGAGGAATCCGCGTCTGAAACGCCACCTACGCTCGGCCAACACAATGCGGAAATACTGTGTAGCCTGGGGGGCCTGACAGAGGAGCAACTGGCCGCGCTGGAGTTGGAGGGCGCGGTCTGAATCGTCGGGCGGTGCGTGGGGCTCCGCTTGCCCATAATGCACGGCCGGCGTAGAATGACGAAACTCACAAGCGCCGTCAGCCGCGTTCCGGTGACGGCCCACGAACCGGATACGCGCTCCATTCGACGAGGGGCCGCGTCTCGGAAAACCGAAATGTAGGAGAACCGGTCATGGCAGAAGCAAAAGGCCCCCTGGACGGGATACGAGTAATTGACCTAGGTCGGCACCAGGCCGGTCCCCGGTGCGCGCAGGTGCTCGCGCGATTGGGCGCCGAGGTGATCAAGGTGGAACGCCTGGGCGGAGAAGAGACGCGCTACCACGCTCCCTGGGTACGCAAGCAGTCGGCCTACTGGGTGCAGTACAACAGCGGTAAGAAAAGCCTGAGCATCGACCTGCGCAAGGACGACGGCAAGGAAGTCCTCAAAAAGCTGGTCCAGGTCTCCGACGTTTTGCTGCAGAATTTCCGGCCCGGCACCATCGACATCATGGGCTTCGGCTACGACGTGCTGTATGAGCTGAACCCCCGGATAATCATGGTGAACGTGTCGGCGTACGGACAGTTTGGCCCCTACCGCGACCAGA
>JAJDXU010000052.1 GCA_022823105.1 Dehalococcoidia bacterium | reverse complement strand
AGCACAGGTTGGGAAACTCCAGGTACTCACCCGTCCGCTCCCGGTAGGTGTACTCGATGTTCAGGTTGGCGATGTAGTAGGGCAGGATCGCCACCTCGTTGGCGTAGATCTCGTTCAGATACTTGTGCTCCAGCCGGTCCTCCGGCAGGTGGTTGATCAGGTTGGTGATGAACGTGCCCGTCCCCGTCGCCGGGTCCAGGATGTTGACGTTGTCGTCGGCCAGCGTCTTGCCGAAGTGCTTGTGCAGCAGCCAGTCCGTCCCCCGTATGATGAAGTCCACCACCTCGTTCGGCGTGTACACCACCCCCAGCCGGTCCGCCGCCGCCGGATTGTACGCCTGGTAGAAGTCCTCGTAGATGGCCTTGAGGAACTGCTGCTTCTCCGCATACTCCGCAATGTCGTGCGCCGCCCTGCCGATGGCCCCGTAGTACTTCCGCAGACGTTCCATAGCGTCTTGCCGCACCGACCCCGTGAAGAAGGTCTGCGCCAGGCCGTCCAGTTGCCGCGCCACGTTGTTCTCCCGGTGGAACTGCACGTTGGAGAAAATGCTCAGGAAGATTTCCTCGGTGAGGATGTGCTGCAGCAGCATCTCTCGGACGTCGGCGTCCGACACGTCCGGGCTGATGCTGCGGCGGCATAGTTCCAGGAACCCGTCGGCGGCGACGCGATACTCCGGGTTGCCGGCCTCGGCCTCCGCGACGGTCTCGCGCAGGTTCTCCAGCACGGCCGGCAGGTCCGCCTTGAACTGCTGGCGCGCCTGCCGGAACTCCTCGATCTCCGGCAGTTCGTAGTCCAGGAACCGCTGGATCAGCCGGTGCAGTTCGCCCGGGCGGGTCATGTCCACCCGCATGGCCATCGCGCCGTTCTGGAACAGCACCGCCGTCTCCGAGTCCTCGAAAACGATGTTGTCGCGGGGATATCCCCGGTTGAACTTGGCCTGTATTTCGGCGTCCAGGTCGTCGTGGGTGTCCTTGGCCTCCCAGTAGCCGCGGGCCATGCGCAGCGCGTCCTTCACCGTCCCGTCGGGAATGTTCGGCCCCGCGCTCAGCTCGTCGATCAGCGCCAGCCTGTCCCGGTGGTCCCGGCAGTAGGAGTCCAGGCACACGGCAAAGGCGCGGCGGATGCTCTGCTCGTTGTCGGAACCGCCAAACTCCACCAGCCGCTGCAGGTCGGCGTGATACCGCTCGATGTGGGGGTAGGAGGGCATGCCAGCATTATAGCGTGCCGCCCCCGGTGTTCATGGTGTACGCGCACGCGGCGGAACGGTGGGCACAACGGCGCGACCGGCCAGCCACTTCGACGGCAAATCAGCGTTCTATCGGCATGCCACTACATCATCACGATTGGTCGAACCGCCAGTGCAGAACAAATGCAAATAATATGCTACGCTTTGAACCATGCAGAGCCTCGACCGATTGGCCGATCTTCTCACTTCCCTGCCCAAGCCAATTCTGTGGGGAATTTTGACGGCGTATGCGCTGGCGCACGTGGCGGGAGCTGCGCTGCCGCCTATAGAGACGATATCTGCGCCGGAGTATGGGCCACGCTGGGTGGCGGCTGCAAAAACCCTGAGGGCTGTTATCGCCTTCTCGCCAACTCCGGCCGGCGTTATTGTGTCTGTGATTTACGCCTTTCTCGAATATCGTGCCGCACGCCGGAATAGAGGTCCATGAGCAGACGCGCCGCCAACCACAGCGCGGCAATGCCAATACCAACAAGTACAACTTGAGACAACGCCAGGACGACCAAACCGGCCAGCACGACGATGTGCGCCTCCGCATCGACCCCCCACCTCAGCAGGGCGGCGCCGGTGGCCATAAAAATTGCCGCAACCGCAAACGCGAAGTAATAAGCTCGGTATTCGCTGCGCAATATCCTGACGAGGGTCATCACCGCCGAAAACATCACGGACGCGTAAGCGTCCCGCAACGCACGGTGTATGTCAGTATTGGGCCTGGCCATAATAGCTTTGCCCCTATCGGAACGTGTCAGCACTATATCACATTTAATTTGCCAGCGGGTTGTAGGGCGCTGTCCAACTACCCATTGTTAATCCATTTTATTTGCGTCCACGTGCGTCCGCAAGCCGCGCCGCGCGCCCGCCAAAACCGTAAATTCCGCCCTCGCCGTCCCCATTTGCCCCCATAGCCCAATTGGGGGTGACTCATGCCCAATGGCCGCCGCACCCTGAGATCATTCGCTTGCCCCACCGTAGTCCCCTCATGGTGCGGTACGTCCGCCTCTGGCGGGAGCCCGTCGAACCACGATGCGGACGGCGTTTTCGGCAACGTACCGCACTGCATGATTTTCGGTTTTGCGGCCATCGAAAGCCCCATCACCGCCGCCCCAGGGCTTTTAGATTCCCCGGGAAATCCCCGCTCTGCCCGTTCCCACTGCCAATGACATTTCCCTCACGCGTACCCAGTTTGAGTTAAGGGGTTGAAAAGGTCGGTCTCTCCGGGTAAGGAACGGGTTACCAACCACCGTTGCCACCTGGGGAGGCCGACCATGCCATGGTATCACCGCATTGCCACCTTTCTGGACCACTC